>JAKAAU010000069.1 GCA_021802165.1 Thermoplasmata archaeon | reverse complement strand
CTGTATAACATGAAGATTCATTTCATCTCCGTCAAAATCTGCATTGTATGGTGTACAGTCAGATAGATTGAATCTAAATGTCATCCCTGGAAGAACTCTGACACTGTGTGCCATCATTGACATCCTGTGAAGTGATGGCTGCCTGTTGAATAATACTATATCCCCTTCGGTCATCTGCCTTTCCACTGTCCACCCCAGGTCTATTCTTTCACTGTTGATTTCGGCATTCTGGTCGGTAAGTTTTATTCTTCTTCCATCAGGTCTTATAAGGTAATTAACCCCTGCAATGTATTTTCCCGCTTCTGTTCTCGGGTCAGTACCCCTCTTTATCCACTCCCTCATTTTGTCGATGTTGAATGAATTTATTAGAACCGGTACTGTAAGTTCTCTTGCTGCTATTTCGGGAATTCCAACCTCGTTCATGGATAGAAATGGTTCAGGGGAAATTACACTTCTGGATGAAAAGTTTACCCTTTTTCCAGACAGATTTGCCCTGAATCTTCCCTCCTTTCCCTTCAATCTCTGAACAAGAGTTTTAAGTGCACGTCCGGATCTGTGCCTTGCAGGCGGTATTCCTGCTGTTTGGTTATCAAAATATGTTGTAATATGATACTGAAGTAAGTCCCAGAGATCCTCTATAATTAGCTGTGGTGATCCATTATCCCTGCTTTCCCTGAGCCTCTGGGATATTCTTATTATATCAACGAGCTTATGTGTTAAATCATCTTCGCTTCTCTCTCCTGTCTCAAGTGTTATGGATGGGCGGACGTCAATTGGGGGTACAGGTAAAACTGTAAGAATCATCCACTCTGGCCTTGCAGATGCCTTATCAATGCCGAAGAATAGTAAATCATCATCAGGTATCCTTTCTAGTCTTTCTCTGATCTCCTTTGGTGTTATCTTGATACCACCTTCTCTGAATGTGGTGGGCTTATCCAGTATTACTTTAGGGCTTTCTGCATTGCAATGCGGGCAAATTGATCTCTGTGCGGCAATCTCCAGAATTTTCTTCAATGTCATATCTATAATTTCCGGGTCCATGGTTGAAAAATCCATAGCATTAATCTGGATACGGTAATTATTTATCTCATCATCCGTTAATTTTATCCTGCCACATTCCTTGCATGAAGAATCCAGCATGGTCTTTATTTCCTTAATAAAACCTATATGCACAACCGGCATTGCAAGCTCTATATGCCCAAAATGACCTGGACATTCATCCACCTTTCCACCGCATGTGGCACATTTCAAACCAGGTTCTATGACTCCCATATGGAGATCCATTAACCCTCTTTCTATGGGATAACCGTCATCATCATATGTATCAGGTGTTATAACCCTGATCTGTGACATTTTCCTGATTTCATCAGGAGATAAAAGGGCAAATTTTATTTTCTCTATTCTCTTTGAAACATTATTAAAATTCATTTCATATCACCCAGTTCCAGTCTCATTACAATTCCCATGGAACTCAATTCATCCCTCATTAACTTAAATGCGTAACTGGTTTCAATAGGGTATATATTGCCGGTATTTCCACAAACAGGACATCTCAAAGTACCCTTTCTGAAATCATATATTGCTATGTGTCCGCAGGTTGGATTCCCGCATACATAGAGTATTGTACCATCACTCTGATCTAGCAAACGATCTTTTATAACCATGGATGCCCCATGAGCAATTAATGTATCTCTCTCCATTTCTCCGAATCTGAGACCTCCCTGCCTGGATCTTCCTTCTGTTGGCTGTCTTGTAAGTATCTGCACTGGCCCTCTAGATCTTGCATGGAACTTGCTTGCAACCATGTGATGCAGTTTCTGGTAGTAAATTACTCCCATGAATATATCAACATCATATTTTTTTCCGGTAATTCCGTCGTACATAACTTCATTACCGGATTCACGGAAACCGTATGTTTTGAGTTGTTCCCTTAGGCTTTTTTCAGGCTCTCCGTCGAATATAGTAGAATCTATATTGTCTCCGCTCATAGTTGCAACCTTTGCACCCATCATTTCAAGGACATGACCAAGTGTCATTCTTGAGGGTACTGAATGTGGATTGAATAGTAAATCAGGTATAATTCCATCCTCGTTGAAAGGCATATCTTCCTGTGGAACTACATGGCCTATGACTCCCTTCTGTCCATGCCTTGAAGCAAATTTATCACCTGGTTGCGGTATTCTATCGCTCCTGACCTTTACCTTTATTATCCTGCTATTGCTTTCTGATACTGTTAGAAACACATTATCTACATATCCAGATTCTGTCGGTCTCACTGTTATGGATGATTCTCTTCTTCTCAGAGGTCCGAGTTTATCTGCGTTCTCTTCCTCCAGGAATCTTGGTGGAGATGTTTTTCCAACAAGTACATCCGAGCCTTCTACCTTTGATTCAGGGAATATAACACCATTTTCATCAAGATTCTTGTAATAATCTTCCGCTCTTGCACCGAGGACATCATGGCTGGGAATCTCGAATCTATCCTCCTGGCCTCCGGGATATCTTCTCTCCTCTGCTGTATACGTCCTGAAGAATGAGCTTCTTCCTAGTCCTCTTTCTATGGATGCTTTGTTCATAATAATTGCATCCTGCATATTGTAACCGTGGTACGATACTATGGCAACAACAAAATTCTGACCAGCCGGCTTTCTCCTGTATCTTATGAAATCCATAACTTTTGTAGTAACCAGTGGTATCTGTGGATAGTGCAGCAAGTGGCCTCTGGTATCAGTCCTTATCCTGAAATTAGCCTGTGGGATTCCTATGGACTGCTTTATCATGGCAGATGCAATAGTAATTCGTGGCGATGAATTATGCTCAGGATACGGAATAAGTGATGCAACAACTCCAAGTATCATGGAAGCATCTATTTCACAGTGTGTATGTTCCTTTGAAAGCTGGTTTATTCCCTTGAAGTGGGCATGGCATTCATCACATTCCAGAACAACATCATCTGAACCTGGGTTTACCCATGTGACATTGTTTCTGTAAAGCACCTTGCCACAATCCGGGCAGTTTGCGGGGAAGTCAAATGGAAATACCGAAATATATGCGTTTTCTTCTTCCTCAGCATCGAGCCATTCTATGGCTCCCTCGGAAATAAGATCACTTACTGTATATTCTCCCATGCGGAGCTTCTCAAGCATTTCTTCATTGAGGACAGTTCTTCCATCACGGACAACAAATAATGGTCTTCTCAATCTTCCCCTGTCACAGTTAATGATTACCTCATTTGTGTTTGAATCAAATTTTACATTCACTTCATTGGATAGCTTCCCCGATCTTCGCAAATTTCTTATGGTTTCTGTAAGTATAGCAGGATCATCATGGTATCCGATAAAGTCACCATTGAGATATACCCTGCCCGATGCCTCTTCCCTTGTTACATCATAAATGTTCATTCCCCGGAGCTCTTCCAGGACAATATCAGGGTCTATTCCCTGTGTTACATTGATAATCAATGCCGCATTTTTAACCAGACCGCAGTTCTGGCCTTCAGGCGTTTCATTCGGGCATATTCTTCCCCACTGTGTTGGATGAAGGTCCCTTGCCTCAAAATGTGGCTGCGATCTAGTCAGTGGTGAAATAATTCTCCTCAAATGACTCAGTGTAGACATATTGGATGTTCTGTCAAGAAGCTGGGAAACTCCGGTACGCCCACCTATCCAGTTCCCGGTTGCCATGGAATGCAGAATTTTCTGAGTTAGTAAATCCTGTCTTACAGCCGGTCTCAATCTTATTCCTCTTTTCTTGTTGTACGTCTTCTCCAGCTGGTATTTTAAATCCTTCATGACGGACTGGAAAGCGTTTCTGAAAAGCTCATCCAGCAAATCACCTGAAAGTTTTATTCTCTTATTTGCGTAATGATCTTTATCGTCAACATGCCTCATTCCAAGGTTAAGTTCAAGCAATGATCTTGCCATTCTACCCAGATAAATTGCCTTCTTCAGTCTATCAGAAACTTCATCTCCCAGATGCGGTAAAAGTGCCCTGTCCAGCATCTGTGTTATTTTCTTGTCCCTGAACTCCTTTGCCTGACCCGCTGCAAATCTTTTCTCAAGGTATGAAAGTGCATCCTCACTGTTATTTACTCCATTAGGAGGCAATACTTTAGGGTTCTTGGAATCCTCTATATTCGCATAAATCAATGGGTCCATCCTCGGATCCGAAAATATGGCATCGTGGACATCAACATCCTTGTCTATTCCAAGTGCCTTCATCAGAATTACTAGCGGTACAGTTCCTGCAACGGTGGGTATTGATACATTTATTATTCCATCACTGCCCTTTTCCAGGGATATGAGCGCCCTGAATCCACTTTTCTGTGAAAATATCTTTGCAACCTCTAACCTGGAATCGTATTTTTCCTCATACTCAACGAGAATCTTATTAGGTGCTAGATCTTCAAGTGAAACAATAACTCTTTCTGATCCTCCTATTATAAAATAACCTCCGGGGTCTGTTGGGTCCTCATCAACATATCTGAGTTTTTCTTCTCTTGTTTCATCTATAGGCCCATTATTTTTTTCTATATATAGATCGAGATTCTGTTCTGAAAGTGTGCATATCTTCGATCTCACCATTACGGGTATTTCTCCTATTTTTATTGTGCTTGCATCTCTTTCTATGCCATCCTCAACAATACGTAGCCGCAAAATAATGGGTGCCATATAATTCAGATCCCTGAGTCTTGCTTCCTGTGGAGTGATTTGATTTGAGGCACCGGAAGCTTCTTTTATTTCCGGTTTTTCTACCCATATTGTTGGATCTCCTATGGCCTTTCCATTTTCTCTATCCCTTCCAAAATATATTTTTATGTCCTTGCCCCTTGTTTTTGATGGGTCAAGTTCTATAACTCCAGGAGTTGCATCATCAGATATTTTTGTTTCATCAACAATCTGCTGCATTATGCTGTCCGGATTGTTTTTTGAGGCATAAAAATAATTCATTGAATCTATCTGGTAATTAACAACACTTTCTGATTTAAAAAACGCATCTAAAATAGGATTCATTTCATATCACACTCTTTACAATAACTCTATAATACTCATAATACCCTGCCGTAGGGCTCTTCCGGATAATTTTAATTATTCTTCCCGGTTCAAGTTTTCCATGTATTTCCTCTAATGCCTTGATAGTTGGATCGTTAATACCGATTTTGGGCAGGTCATCCTTGGTCACATTAAGCTTTCTTAAAACGTTTTCCTCATCTTCTACTGGAACCAGATGATGTTCTGGCACAATTTCGTGCTCTAGCACATTGAACTTGCTCATATTTTCACCTAAACGGGTCCGAGGGGGTTTGAACCCCTGACCGCCTGGTTAAAAGCCAGACGCTCTACCTAGCTGAGCTACGGACCCATAATATGTAGTCAGCTATATTTCTTTGAATGATATAACTTTTGTTGTGTAATGATATTACTAAATAGTATTTTAAAGTTTTAGTTTTTGCAATGCCACATGAGAAAATTCTCATGAAAAATTTAATATCTTTTCCAATCATATTCCATAATGAAAGTCAACATAAATGGAGAATCAAGATCAATTCTCGCCGTGTGGTACGAAGATAATCAGGTTAAGCTTATTGATCAGAGAAAAATACCAGAATCTATAGAGATATATACTGCTAAGAACAGCGATGATATTTACTATGCAATCAAAAATATGGTTGTTCGGGGTGCACCCGCCATAGGCGTCACGGCTGCATATGGACTTGCCATGGCATTCAGGGATAAGGAAGATATGGACAAAGCCGTAAAAACAATCTCTTCTTCCAGACCTACAGCATATGATTTATTTAAGGCAATAGATTATATGAAGGCAAATAAATTCGCTGAATCTGCGGCAAGGCGATATGCACTGGAAATTACTGAAAGATCCAGGAAGATAGGTGAATACGGTAATAGCCTAATAAAGTCTGATGATAGAATACTTACACACTGCAATGCAGGAGCACTGGCCGTCGTGGACTGGGGAACAGCGCTGGCACCCATGAGGATTGCCCACGATTCAGGCAAAAAAATATTTGTTTATGTGGATGAAACCAGACCAAGGCTACAGGGAGCAAAGCTCACTGCATGGGAGCTGCAGCAGGAGGGTATAGACTATTCCATAATAGCAGATAATGCGGCCGGGCATTTCATGAAAAATAAGGATATTGATCTTGCCATAGTGGGCGCTGATCGGATTGCTGCCAACGGTGATTTTGCAAATAAGATAGGAACATATGAAAAGGCTGTTCTTGCAAAGGTAAATAATATACCGTTTTACGTTGCTGCCCCCGGGAGCACATTTGATTTTTCTCTCAAAAATGGGGACGGGATACCCATAGAGGAAAGAGATGAAAACGAGGTTCTCATGGTAAACAACTCCAGACTTGGTCCTGTAGAAGGGCATGCAAAAAATCCCGCTTTCGATGTAACGCCCCATGAATATGTTACCGCATTCATCACCGAATATGGAATATTCAAGCCAGAGGAACTTAAAAAACTGCACAATCTTATTCAGGATGACCTCTTTATGAGGTAATCATCTATCTTTCTAAATGATTCATCCTTCTTTTCAGATAAATTTTTTAGGAATTTTGAGATATTTTCCCCAGCCTCTGATTTGCATTGCCCGCACATTCTAACACCCCCTATGCATTCCTCGTATACCCTGGTGACATATTTATCATCATTGCTGTGGTATTTATACAGTTCAAACACAGGGCATATATCAGGATTCCCACCTAATTTTCTCTGTTCTTCAACAGTCTGCTTGCCACCGGTTACTGCATGTTTGATTTTCTTGGTTGCATCGGCTGGTGAATCATTCAGGCTTATCAGTGAATCTGGAACGGACGATGACATTTTTCCGCCCTTGAGGCCGGTTTCCAGTTTCTGGAATGTTGCTGACGGTTCAACAAATGCGTATTCATTGAATCCTCCCTCCAGATTTGCAAGTATCATATCTATTTTTATTCTCTCTTCTTCCTTTGAATTTTTAATATATATAGCTCGGTATTCATAGTTGGGAGTGCATTCATAGCTGCTGGCCGAAAGTTCTTCCATGGCATTATCAATATATTTTTCAGGACTCTCGGTGCCCTTAATAAACACGGATATTTTTCCATGGTCTGACTTTACACTGTAAATTCTGAGCCTTTTCGCCAGGTCACGCATCAGCCTGATATGAGGGTCCTGGTCAACGCCCACCGGTACCACAGTCGGTCTTGGTCCTCCCAGATGCCTCATCTGTGTGTGAAGTACATCGGCAGCCTGTATTATGGGGGAATTAACATGTAGCATGGACGACGAGTCATTAAGGCCATATATGGCTTTGAGTTCATTCATATTTGTCCCATTTGAAAGTATAAATGCCAGGCTCTGTGTATCAAAATTTTCTGACTGGAAATAAATTTTGCACGGTTTTAATCCCATGGAAATGTAGTTAACTATATATTCATTTATAGCTATTTCACGGGCTCTTTCAAAGCTTATACCTCTGGTTGCATATGATTCAAGATCAGCAACAGCTATATACACCTCTGCCCCAAGGGATTGAAAAT
>JAKAAU010000068.1 GCA_021802165.1 Thermoplasmata archaeon | reverse complement strand
AACATTCCTTCCCTTCATTGATTCAATGGAATTTAATACAGGCAGGAGATATGCTGCTGTTTTGCCTGAACCTGTTTTAGAACGTATAATCACATCTTTCCCGCTTAATACGACGGGTATTGATTTGTCCTGTATTTCTGTTGGCTCAGTAAATTTCATTAAACTTAATGATTTTTTTAGATTAGCTGATATATTCATATTCTCAAAACTAGACAATTTAAACACTGATAGTATATATTATATTAAGATATATACTTAATTATTCAAATTTTTTATGTTGAATTTCATATGTAATCATTTCTATTAACAACATTTTTTGGCTTACCTTTTAAATATGCTGATACATTCTGGAAGGCTTTTTCTACAGGTACAATCATAAAATTTCTGGTGAGGCCCGCTACATGTGGCGTGACCATCACATTATCAGGTATTTTTCCTTCTATTTTAGGTTCTCCCCACCATACATCGGTCAGGAACCATTTATTGTTATTCTCAGAAAGATATCTTATCATATCTTCTTTCTTGACAATTTCAGCTCTTCCCACATTTATAATTATATTTCCCCTGAACTTATTCAGAAGCTCGTAATCAATGAACCCTCTTGTATACCTGTTCAGTGGAAGCGTGATAGCCATTATATCGGCATTCTGCGGGATATATAATTTATCCCTAGTAAAGAGGTCAATATTATTGTCTGATGGGTCTGTCCTTCCGAATCCGATGCTTTTCATGCCGAATGCATGTGCTATTCGTGCCATTTCCCTTCCAATTCCACCATATCCCATAATACCCAGTGTCTGACCATAGAGTGAATCCGATAGCTTCCTTTCATATTTCCCATTACGTATTAATGAGTTGGATTGACAGATATTCTTGTATTTTGCTAAAAGAAGGGCAAATGCGTGCTCCGCTACAGGAATAGACCAGGCATCTGCATTGCTGCATATGACAACATTATTAGGTATGGTCTTAAAGTCCAGATGATTAACACCTGCCGATATGCTTTGCATGAAAATTGTTTTCTTTCCAATAGCCGGTTTTCCCGCAAAAACAACAATCTCAGCATCATCCGAAAATCCTTTAATAATTTCACAACCTGTCTGTGTTTCAAGTTCCTTTATAACTTCATCTGATATGGTCAAAGAAGAAAAATTTACCTGTAAACTTATTTTCATAGATGCTTAATAAACGATATTATTAAAATATTGTTTTTATAAATTGTGAATTAGCATGTCAAAATTTTTATATTAGATTTAGAATATTTAATTAAATTTAAATATTTAAATATGGATTAACAAAGGGAAGACAGGTATTTAGCTCTACTAAATAGACAGATTACATCTTAGCCTTTGTCATTTACTATAGATATATTGGTGCAATTCCATACGAATAATGTTAATTATATAATGTATGTACACTCTATTACGTCTATTTACGATTTTATTATTTATATAACTAAAAATTTTTGTTAAAAATTTTAAATAATTTAGCGATTAATAGTATAAAATGTAGAAATAATTAAATAGTATGATTTCAATAAAATAACTTATAAATAACAAAAGAGCAGCATATAAGAAAAGAAAACTAAGGAAACGAGAGAGGTGGGATATTATTAAAATTGCCGGCTCATCCTTTACTCTTATTATGATATCCGGTTTTTTGATATTTCATCACCTTATCTTCCTATATTTATCAGTTATACCACCTATTATGATGGCCTTTCCCAGGGGAAGATGGGAGAAAACCGCTGGTTACCATGATTTTACTTGGATTTGCAATGATATTTTCCTTTCCATCCACTGAAGGATATCTATTCAATAGCGATACTACTATAACCAGAGAGAATCTTTTCATAATACTTGCCATGATACCTCAATCAGTATATATAGCAACAAATGTCCGTAAAATCGTTACGATAGTCAGACGGCCAAAAAGACGGTATGCTGTTAAATAAAATTTAAGGATGTTAACTAAATTATTAATTATATATTATTCAGTAAGACAATGGATAATCTTGTCAATCTTTATTTATACAAAAATATAACTCTTTGCGATACTTTAATATAATCTTATTAGTGAATCAGAAACCCGGGAATCATGTAAAGTTATAGTGAATAATTCCAGGCAACTCCAATTCAGCATCAATACAGTATGGTTCTTCCTGAAAACTTTATAATCATGGAACTGGGATATGGAACAAAAACATAGTAATGTATTGGCATTCAATACATAATGATATTATAGATAAAATAATGATGTTATCATGATAACTGCATCGGCAATTGCAGTAATACACATTCAAATTAATACGTAAAGTTTTAATAATTAACTTATATATATTTTTATGATAATGAAAGATTCTGAGAGAACAGAATACTTCGACAGAAACGCAATAGAAATCTCAAAAAAATATAAGGGAAAAATACAGACTCTTCCTAAAGTTCCTATAAAAGGTATGGAGGATTTTTCCTCTCTCTATACCCCAGGAATCGCTGCAGTATCAAAAAAAATTGAGGCTGACAAGGAGCTTGCATATGAACTGACAGGGAAATGGAATTCTGTTGCAATTTTAACAGACGGTACAAGAGTTCTCGGAATCGGTAATGTTGGGCCGGATGCGGCAATCCCTGTTATGGAAGGGAAGGCCCTGCTTTTTAATTATCTCGGGGGTGTGAATGCTATTCCCATACCATTAATTGTTAAAGATAATGATGAATTCATAGCTGCGGCAAAGGCCATACAGCCCTACTTCGGCGGGTATAACCTTGAGGATATCCAGTCACCAAGATGCTTCTTTCTCCTAGAAAGTCTCCAGAAGTCCATGGAGATACCTGTGTGGCACGATGACCAGCTCGGTACAGCATCCATAATCCTCGCAGGGGCCATTAATGCGTTGAAACTGGTAAACAAGAAAAAGGAGGAAGCCAAAATTGTTTTCAATGGTGCCGGTGCGGCCAATATCGCAGCAATATACCTCTTCGAGGCTGCTGGCTTTAAAAAAGAGAATATAGTTGCAATAGACTCTAAAGGTATAATAGAGCCATCCAGGGCAGATATAGATGCCCTGATGTTCAAGAATCCCTGGAAATATAAAATAGCATTGGAGACCAATGGGGAACGGCTTAATGGAGATCCTGCAAACGCCTTCAAGGGTGCGGATCTTGTTGTTTCGGCCTCAGTTTCCATTCCCGGGACAATTAAAAATGAATGGGTAAAATCCATGAACAGGGACCCCACTATCTTTGCTCTGGCAAATCCGCTACCTGAAATCTGGCCTGAAGAGGCTAAGAAATCCGGAGCAAGAATCGTGGCAACCGGCAGAGGAGATTTTCCGAACCAGATCAACAACAGTATGGTATTTCCCGGAGTATTCAGGGGGGTTCTAGATGCAAGGTCTAAGGGCGTAAATTTCCAGATCATGGTTGCAGCATCACAGGCAATTGCTGACTTTGTTGAAAATCCCAGTGAAGATCATATAGTTCCATCCATGGAGGACTTTGAACTCTTCCCCAGAGTAGCATCTGTTGTTGCAAGGAAATGCGTAGAATCTGGTCTGGCGAGAAAATCCGATTCAACTGAGGGATTTTACAGGACAGCATCAGATATTATTTCAAAGAATAGAAATATTTACAACAAATTATTTGACATGTAGGTGATAAACTTGGTTAACATAAGATTAATGGAAAAAAAGGATATAGATAGTGTAATGGAGCAGCTATTGAGATTAAAACATTTAAATGAGGAATTTGATCCGCTTTTAAAAGTGTCCGTAGGAAATGAAAAAGAGATATCAGAAAAACTCAGCAGGATTATTGAGGATAAGGAAAACCACATTGGACTAGTTGCAGAGGACGGAAAAAGATTAGTTGGCATGATCATGTCTGATGTTATATTCAGAATATATTATGATCCCAAATACGAGGCGAGAATCAGAGAATTTTATGTAATTCCTGAATACCGGGGAAAGGGTGTTGGCATGAAACTCCTCGACAAATTAAGAGAGCTGGCTGCGGAAAGGAGCATAAAAATGATAACTGCAGAATTTCCATCCCTGAATCTGATAGCATCTAAATTTTATGAAAGTATCGATTTCAAGGAATTGATAAAAATTTATTCTAAAATAAATTAAAAAATTTATTTCTGAGGAGATAAAGCTATGTATTTCAGTATATTTCCGGTTTTCACATAATTGAGCTCTGCATTTGTATTTATCAGGGCCTTTCCCTTTAATGGTTTTCCATTTATTTTTATGCTCAATTCCTTTCCTATGGATATATTATTGATTCCTTCTATGTTTACGATTTCATCGCCCTTCAAGTCCGGGATGCTGTCAATCTGTATTGGAATTATGCCCATATCCACCAGATTGCTCCTGTGAATTCTTTCAAAGCTTTCTGCTATCACAGCTTTTACTCCAAGTAGTGATGTAACCTTTGCTGCCCAGTCTCTTGAGCTTCCAGATCCGTACTGTTTCCCTGCAAATATAACCAGTGGCACATTATTTTCTTTATACTTCATTGCTGCATCGTAGAAGCTCATTACTTTCCCACCCGGATAATACACAGTGTCGCCTCCGGCATGATCAACCATCAAATTTCTTATCTTTGGATTGGAAAATCCACCACGTAGCATTACTTCATGATTGCCACGGCGTGCACCGAATGTATTCATTTCCGTGACGCCAATGGATACAAGATATTTACCTGCAACAGAGTCCTTCACTATTGGGCCCGCCGGTGAAATATGATCGGTTGTAATTTTATCACCGAATATGGCAAATATTCTAGCATTTCTGACGTCCTTTACAGGTTCCATATACATCCATGGAGGCATTTTTATATAGGTTGAGTCTTCCTTAAAATCAAATATCATTCCTCCACTTGATTTCATTGATTCCCAGTTTGAATCCCCCTTGAATACATCGCTGTATTCCTTTCTGTATGTTTCAGGGTCCATGGCAAGATGGAAATACTTCTTTATCTCCTCGGTGCTGGGCCATATGTCGTTTAGATATACAGCTTTTCCATTGTCGGAGCCTATCGGTTCTCTGGAGAGGTCAATATCCATTGTACCAGCCAGTGCAAAGGCAACTACCAGCATGGGCGATGCAAGGAATGCACCTGCAATATAAGGATTTATCCTTCCCTCAAAATTCCTGTTTCCGCTGAGGACGGCGAAGGTTTTTACATTGTTTTGCAATGTATCATCCTGAACTTCAGGTATAAGTGGTCCTGCATTTCCAATGCATGTGGTACATCCATAACCGACCAGTTCGAATCCGATCTTATTAAGGTATTTCATTAAGCCTGCCCTTTCTAGGTATTCTGTAACAACTTTAGATCCCGGCGCAAGACTTGTTTTTATTGTCTGCGCAGGTACAATGTTATGTTCTACCGCCTTTTTTGCCATGAGTCCAGCTCCTAGAAGTACGAAAGGATCTGAGGTGTTTGTACAGCTTGTGATTGCTGCAATTACCACTGCACCATTTTTTATAAGTTTTCCGTCATTACCACCTGTAATAAGTTCGTCTATTTTTCCTTTTAAATCCTCAATATTTACCAGCTCATCAGGATTTTTTGGACCTGCAACAGCACTTTTAATATCAGAAAGATTTATTTCTACAGTATCGCTGTATTTCTTCGGACCATTATAGAATAATCCCTGTTCCTTGAAGTATTTCTCTACAGATTCTGCATCTCTGTCTGTACCGGTGAGATATTTCAGTGTTTCATTATCCACGGGGAAATATCCGATCGTTGCTCCGTATTCAGGAGCCATATTGGATATTGTTGCCCGGTCCTGTGCTGTTAATTCAGAAAGCGCACCATAGAATTCAACAAATTTTCCTACAACGTTCCTTGCCCGTAGTGTTTTTGTAATGTAAAGTACAACATCTGTGGGTGTAACCCCTGTGGGAACCTTACCTATTAAATTCACTCCGATAACTTCCGGGACAGTCATGAAATATGGTTCATTGAGCATTGAGGCCTCAGCCTCCAGACCGCCGACCCCCCAGCCGAGTACTCCGATGCCTCCGATCATTGTTGTATGTGAATCCGCACCTATGAGGCTCTCCGGGAATATCTCTTCACCGTCTTTAACTGCAACAGATGATAAGTATTCAAGATTGATCTGGTGTACTATTCCATGTCCAGGAGGAACTATTCTCACATTCTTGAAAGATTGCTGGGACCATTTCAGAAAATCGTATCTCTCAACATTTCTGGAGAATTCATCCTTCATGTTGATAATAATAGGCTCATCTCCACGGAATGAATCCACGATTATTGAATGATCTATGACCAGATCAGATTTTGTAGCCGGATTCACATCTTCGGGATTTTTTTTCATCTTCTGGTAATATTCCCTCATGGCTGCAAGATCTACTAAAATAGGAACACCGGTATAATCCTGGAAAACAACCCGGGATGGCTTGAATGCCATTTCTGCACCGGATTTCATATTTGCAATGTTTTCTATTGACCTCTCATCTATATCTACTGCATCATAATTCCTCAAAACATTTTCCAGTAGAATTTTGAAAGAGTATGGCAGATTATCAATATCATACCTATCTGTGAGCTGTGACAGTGGATAATATTTAAGCTCCTTACCTTTTATTTTTATTTTGCTGTGTTCTATATTCATAGTTTGTAAGCCTAAGATAATATTTTAAGATTATTATAAAGAAATATTTCATGTAAAATTTAGTATATTATCTTGATCCGCCATCCGATGTTCAAAATTTATAAAGGTATTGTATGGAAAACTTAAATATACATTATTATTTACTTATTTATGAAAAACTTAGAATCAATAATACCATTAATCACTCCATTCAGTAATAACCGGGTGAATAAACAGATAGCATTAGATCACGGTAACGATGTTCTGAAGGGAGGCATGAAATATTTATTCCTTGCAGGAACAACAGGTATTGGTCCTGCACTTTCAACACCAGAAAAACTGGAACTTCTTGATGCCTTTTCGTATATTCCTGATAATGTTATACTGCAGGTGGGCTCATTGAATCTTGGAGATTCTATGGATATGGCCAGGGAAGCAAAAAAGAAAAAGATTCATGCAGTTGCGGCAATACCACCATATTATTTTACCGGTATGAAACGGGAGTGGCTGGTGAGATACTATGTAAAAATATCATCCGAATATCCTACTATAATCTACAACTATCCGGATACAACAGGTTATAATATTACATATGATATTGTCAATGATATAAAGAAGGAAGGTGGAAATGTTATAGGAATCAAGGAGACAACATTCAACATGAACGACATTCTAAATACAAAAATGTATGTGGATGATTTCAAGGTTTATACTGGCCCTGATCAGTATATATTATCGGCATTCAGGCTAAATCTTGACGGGTACGTTTCAGGTGCAGGAAATTACGGATATAAAATTATAAAAAATATAGAAGAAAATTATGACAATGAAAATGGTGATAAATATCAGTTCCTACTCAACGAATTATCTGATTTATCCAGAAAGTACGGTACAATTTCTTCCATATATAACATGGTAGGAATCATGACGGGAATAAATGCAGGAT
>JAKAAU010000067.1 GCA_021802165.1 Thermoplasmata archaeon | reverse complement strand
ACCGATAATATTCGGCAATGACAGGAAATTAATTTATATATCCATGGCTGTGGCTGCCGGCATTATAATTCTTTACATTTTATCCGCCTTCAATCTTCTATAATTTTTGAGGCGAGGGAAACATTATATATTCTGGATTTTCCCATTAAATCCATATCAGGAGCTATTATGCTGTCCAGTATCTCTGAATCCTCCCCTATTATGCAGTTCCTCATTATAACCGAATTTTTTATCTTTGTCCCGGATTTAACGTTTACATTGTCCATGAGAAGGGAGTTGGTTATTTCGACATTATCTCCCAGCATTGCATTGTTGTATACCGCAGAACTGGTTATATTCACATTATTTCCGGTCTTAATCCCGCTGCCGATATAACAGCGGTTTATTCTGGTCTTTTGAAGCCCCACCATATCCATTATTATGTTTTTTCCTCTGATAAAATCCTCACTGTATGACTTCCCGTATTTTTCCACCATAATCTGGTTTGCAATAATAAGATCATTTGGCCTTCCCGTATCAAGCCACACACCCTTTCCCAGGTATCCATATATATCCACATTGTGTTTCATAAGTTCCGGAAACAGGTCTTTGGCGAAATCATACGGTATTTTTTCAATATATTCCATAATTTCAGGTTCTATTATATATATGCCCGTATTTGCTATATGAGAAAAGGTCTGGTCCTTATCTGGCTTTTCCAGAAATCTCACTATTCTATTATTTTCGAGCTCCACTATGCCGAACTGCCGTGGATCCTCCACCTCTGTAAGCACCACAGTTATTTTGGCTCCCATATTTTTATGGAATTCAAGTATTTCAGATATGTTAAAATCAGAAAGTATGTCTCCACTCCCAACTATAAATGTATCATCAATAAAGTTAGAAACCAATTTTACACTGCCGGCAGTTCCCGCAGGCTCTTTTTCCACTGAAAACAGTATGGTCTGGTCATCATGCCTGTTTTCAATTATGCTCGTTATGAGAGAACTGAATTTATAACCCGTTGTAACTATAACATCCTTTATGCCGGCGCTGTAATAAGAATCCAGTAAATACAGCATGCACGGCTTTCCGGCTATGGGTACCACCGGTTTAGGGATTGAATATGTTATAGGCCTGAGCCGGGTACCTTTTCCTCCGGCCATAACTACCGCTTTTATAGTCATAAAATTGAATAATACCAGTATTTATATTATTTTCCATCAGATAAGGAAACCTTAATTATAGAAATTTTAATACACTTTGTATGACATCCAGCATGCCTGATCCTGAAACATATCCCAAAAAACCGAGATCAACTAGGAAAAAATGGTATGCAATTATAATAGTCCTAATAGTGGTTCTTTCTTCATTCGCAATACTCTCTCTTCTCCATCCATCAAGGCTTGAACCTGCAATAAACGTGGATTCTGCCCAGAACTACATTTCCCCCGGAGAAAATTATACTCTTATCCTCCAATCTGATGAGGCTTACAGGAATATTACAGTAGAATGGGGTGATAATACCGAAACTGCTATGAATTATACCGGCAGTACTTTATCAATATCACACATCTACACCAGTCCAGGTATATACTATATTTATTACTGGGCAAACTTTTCATCTGGTTTGTACAGATCAAATACATATATACCTGTATATGTTGAAAACCAGGTGTCATCAAATAGAACGGCAGATGGAATTATTACCGTCCTCAATTCATCAATTCCTTCTGTGGTTTCAAATTCGAATATATATGCCCCGGGCACTGCCTTAAATATCAGCATAGGCAATACTGGCTGCCCTGTTAACTCCACATTTAATATAATCAGCCAATCATTAACAATTTTCCGTAACGGAACCATGGAACAGAACAAATCAGGGCATTCAACATACAGTTTAAATCTGCAGTCCGGGTATTATATCCTCAAACTTATCACCGTAACAGGCAATGGAACTACAAATTATACATCTGCCTACTATATGGATATACCGGTCAATCCCAATGCAATATTATACATTAACACTGTTACAGATTCCATCGTTGTTGATAGCCTCAATCCCTATTCCAACCTTAACCCGCAGGAGGCATATACAACCGGAGACCTGGAAATACTTTACAACACAGAACAATTCCTTGTTGGAAACAGTACATCTGGATACTTCCCGGAAATTGCATCCAGCCTCCCCGGGCCAGATGGGAACAGTTATACATTCAATATAAGCCATAATGTCAGGTTCCAGAATGGTGTTACGGTGAACGCATACGACGTGTACTATTCACTGGTAATGGATCTTCTCCTGGAGAATAAATCACCACAAACCCCGGGATGGATCCTGGCACAGTACCTTCTGCCCGGGAATTATCATGAAACCAATAATTATACAAATATTATGAATGCCATAACGTACAGCAACAGTACAGACACGGTGACACTTAACTTTACGGTGCATCTAAGCCCTAACAGGGTCTATGGCCTGCTCTCATCCCCAGGTGCATTCATATCATCTGCCGCAAACCTGAGTAGCAATGGCGAGGCCATATCGTTCACCGCCTCAGGTTTCCGGGCTTTCAAATTATCAAACTCGAATTATACAATGGAAAATATACTCGCTGACGGCCCATACGAGATAGAGAAATCGGTGCCAGGAAAGTATATCACACTGATCCGCAACCCAGAATTTACCGGCACTTCAAAGAATAGGGCACCCTCCATGGATTCTGTCACAATAGACTACAGGAACAGTTATTCAACTATATACCAGGACATAAGGTTCAACACATCCCAGATAGGTGCGTTTCCATCTTCTTACACATATTTGTCAGGGCTATCCGGGCTATCCACATATAATGTTACCTATAACCTGTCAACATTATACAGTTTCAATGCAAATATAAATACAACACTTCTGGGGAAATTTGTCACAGATGCAAATGTTCCACACAATTTATTTTCCAATATAACGGTCAGGGAAGCATTTTATGAGGCTTACCCGGGGAACAATTTATCCCTGGCAAAAATCCTGTGGCATTCATTCATAACTAACTCTACAGAAGACTCAAAATATAATATTACCAGCAATTCAAATTACAAGGGTAGCCCGCTGGTTATACCTCTGTTCACAGAAACAGGAATCTCCGGATCCAATATATCAGAATTTTCCAGCAATCTCAAGGACATGGTGGGCAATGATTCAAGCTTCCCAATAGTAACTGAGCCCGTAACTTTTATGAACACATATATATCAGCCGGAATTAATCCCATGCCGGTTTACGAGGAAACATTACCTGAAATGAACTCAACCATTTATTATTCATATCTGGGCAATACACAAAATTATACACATGCTTATGCTAATGGATTCTATTATTATGCATTTAACATTTCAAATAAAAATCAATCAGTTTTAATGAACGCCCTTAATTCAAATATTACCATCCTGATTCAGAATTATAACAGTACAAATTTAGGAAATGTAAAAACATTGATTAACAGTACTTATATGTATATATTGCCATCTCATGGAAGGGTAGAAATGAAAATTTATTACCAGCCATACCTAACTATGAAAAACAGTATAACAGGATCTGGAATTCTGCTTTTCAATTATATAAAGGGATGAAACATATTTTTATGCGAATGAATAATTCCATGTAAAATTATATTTCCACAATACTGTCAAATAAACTGAGCGAGCTTTCTGGCAATCTATCATGTTTGCACAGGTAGAGGCATGCCATGGGCTGCAATGATTTCATCCTCCTTATATATTCGGAAACATCCGGAAGTTTTTCCGGATCCAGTGATATGTCAACTATTGTTACTGCTTTTTCTGTAACAAAGCCTGTACCTATGATGAATTTATAAAGATCAGAAACAGGTATTTCAGATGGCAGTTTACTGTAAATGTCACTGTTGAACGTTATGCCCATTAGATTAAGCTCTCTGCCCAGAAGTTCTATGAATTCCTGTTTCAATACGCCTTCGCTGTAAGGTTTTGCTAGATCAAGGCTTATGAAGTCAAAATCTTTTCTTTCCCTGCGTTTTAAAGTTTTTATCTTTCTATCCAAATTATTATCCTTCTTTGAATCTACGGTGGATTTCTTATGGAGATACATGAGCCGTTCTAACTCAAGCCTGTATTTATAATAATCCCTCAGAACGGCTATATCCGCGAGATTCACCCCTGTTTTTTTCCTTATTATCAGGGATGCAAGCAAATCTCTTCTATCTGGATTACCAGATTCAAGGGCTTCATAAATTTCATTGAATATGCCCATCACCCCAAAATTTTTACATGTCCAGAGTGTAAACTCTTTCTTTTCTGTAGAACTGTCAAAGTCATTTATTATGGTTTCTATTTCTGTTATTTTTATCATTTCCCTTCTGATTACAGAATTGAGTATGTCAATCCTTGTTTCGTATGGAAGAAAATCAAGTATCTGGCTGTAAATCTCATTTTCCTGATCAAACAGGTCGAGCGGATTGGAGGGTATGCAAAGCACGTCTCCAAGTACGTATGCGGCAATTCCTATCCTGTTTCCGTTTACCCTGAATTTTTTGATATTTGAGATAATGTCAATTAAGTTTATCCCTCCATGCATCACCGACCCAGAGTACCTGTAGCTGTTAAAAACGTCAAAAGTAAAAATTCCAGGGATTAATGATATATTGTTATTAGCCGAGGTTAATAAAATTTCACAATTAATGCTCAAACTTAATGTAAGATTTCCGATTAGCATATCTTTGCCCGAATATATGGCAAAATTTTCAAATGACAATATATTTTTATCATCATTCTTCTGCACCAGATACCACCCCCTTTATTTCGTAGCTCAGCAGTGTGGTAAACCCTATAAATACTGTAATAAACAGAAGCGGGAATACGGCTATCCACCAGGCACCAAATGTGAGGAATGTAATAACATTACCCCCGAGATACATAATATTGCCTATGTCAACCACGAATGGATTTTTAAAATAAAATCCAAAGTACGTTATTATAACCACAATTCCGCTGATTGCCCCCATATCGGTTAAAATATAGGGCAAAAATTTTGCCAGTTTCCACCAGTTACCACTATGTTTTTTGCTATTCTTGAATTCTGACAATTCAATATACCTTATAATATTGAACGGAAACCATCCAGCCGATATGGCAATTATTATCCCGGTTTCATCAGGCCTGGCAACGTAAAGGATTAAAAGCATGACAAGTAGGTATGGGGCTGTTGTCATTACCCTGACTATGTAAAATATAAACTTTTTTATGGCACCACCAGCATAATTTGCAAGAAATCCTATTGCACTTCCTGCAAGGGTTGAAATTCCCAGTGATGCAAACATTACAGTAAAATCAAATTTAAGGGATCCCAGAAGAGCCGGAAGCAAAGCAATCCCGTAGTATGTTGTGCCGAAATACCTCCACCATCCGTTATTTAATGAAGGCGGAGATGGTATCACCGATACGGTTTTCTTGAATGCCAGAAGGGTGGATAACGTCCTAACACCAAGATATGATGGATATAAGGCGTCAGAAATGAATGCAAGTATATAGAGCAGGATGAATGCCAGGCTTATTCCCATAATCAAATTTCTTGGATTATATCTCATTTCTTCCCCCTCTGTTTATAATATCTATAAATAAGTCAAATATTATTACTATAATTGCCAGGACGAAAAAACTGTAAATACCCCCCATTATGCCATAGTCATAGTTCAGGAAAGAATATATGGCAAATTCCCCCGTATTCATATATGAAAATATGTAGCTTACTATCACCATTCCGCCCATAAATATGACAAATACAGATTTCATTTCTCTAAAAATTCTTGATCTTATGCCTCTTTTTATATATATTGTGTAGCTGTCCATGAAGGCATTTCTGCTGATCCCTGCCCGCATATACTTTTTATTATATTCTATTGACGCTTCATGGCTTATAAAAACACCTAAATACACAGTTGTTGGAATAAACAGTGAAAAAAATGGAAGTGCCATGTGTTTTAAAAAATTCAGAAATATAGAGGATGATCCATGAATAATAGTATCTATGAAAATAATATTGGTTGGTGATGTGGTATATATACTGCTTCCAGTTGATGAAACCCATCCGTTCAATGCTGCTGAACTGCTGGAAAGTATACCATGTGATGGGAGCCATCCCAGTATGCCGGAAAATACTGCCAGCAGAATCAGCCCTGAAACCAGATACAGGAAAAGTAGTGGAAAAATATTCATATTAACGATCTTTGCCGTTTTAAATACTGTTCCGGAGTAAATGCCAATAAAGTATGATACCATGTATGATATGGCAAAGGTTACGCCCAGAAATAATAACGTTTCCGGAATGGTTATGGATACAGCACTGTAAACTGTTCCCGAGTAAAATAATGTGTTAGAATATCCCATGTTTCCCGTAAGCAGTGAACGTAGAAAATAAAAATACTGAAATACAATATTTCTATTTATTCCCAGTACCTGTATTGAATTTCCAGGAAAGTCGTTTTTTATAACTGCTATGGGAACAAATTTGTATACAGTAAATAGAAATATAGTTAACCCTATGAATATAAGAAAATATTTCAGTAAAATATCCGTTACTTTTGCCCCTCGCATTATGCTACTCTTATTAAAACTGTTAATTTAAATCTTTACGTCAGACTAATTATGCCGTCAGTTTTTATCATGCCAGGTAGATGTAAAATATGTCATTAAAACATCATCGGTGTACTGGTTGCCTATCATAAACTGCCCCTTCCTTACCCCCTCATATTCGAATCCGAGGTTTCTATATGCCTTAATAGCATTTACGTTGCTCGAAAAAACCTCGAGGTTTATTTTCTCAATTCCCTGATCTTTTGACCATGAAATTGCCTCACGTATCATTTTTGTTCCGATGTTCATATGTCGGAATTCCTTTTTTATTGCAATTCCCAGAGAGGCTGTATGCCGGTTCTTTTTATACATTCCCCGCTGTATGGTTGTAACCCCGACTATCTTCCCGTTAACCTCGCACACCAGCGTGAGGTCATCACGGTTTTTTAGCCTCTCCTGCTCGCCTCTTTCAGTTAGAAGATAGTATTCGCTTACAAGATAGACCTTCTCATCCATTACGCTCTGCATGCATTCTATTATGCCCCTAGCATCCCCAGGAACCCCTCGCCTTATCAGATATTTTTCTGTCTGTTCATTTTTCTTGAACATCATGGTGACTCCAGAATATTTTTCAGTTCCTTATATATATTTTCCAGCCTTTGTGCGTTCTCCCGGGCGTCCAGAAGTATTTTTTCCCGGTTTGCTATAAAATCAGATGTTAATATAGCCCCCTCTCTGGAAGCCTCAATAATGCCTCCGTGTTCCAGTATCCGCAAAGAGTACCTGATTTTATGCTCCGGTATTCCTGTTTGCTGTGACATTTTGATTATCCCCAGAGGCTGTTCCATTAACAGTGTTTTAATAATAATAAGGTGCCTTTCAAGAGTTTCTATGTTCTCTTTGACCTCCTTAAAAATTGATATATCATTCATGGTAATAAATGACAAGCCATTATTTATTATTTTGGAACATTTCACAATAGAGTTAATTATGAATACTGGATTTAGGTGTCAGGCGA
>JAKAAU010000066.1 GCA_021802165.1 Thermoplasmata archaeon | reverse complement strand
TCGCTTTTATTATATCTAAATTGCGGTTTTTATGGGTTTTTATTTTCAATTTTGCGGTAGTTTTTAGTTCCCTGATTATCAATTTTAATATTTAATAAAACTTCAGAATGCATGGGATATCATAAAGGCATGGCATAACCTGAATTTAGATATTTTCCGATAATCCACTAACCCGGGTTATATCTATCACATATAATTTCAATTTTCCCTTAAAATTTATCGCATATTTTCAATATTTTTTACGATATATTTATTTAATTATTGCAATACATAATAGATGATTAGACCATGGATTCTGGCTATGGATCTGGATGGCACAGTATGGGATCATTTAAATATCTCAGGAGTTAACCCGCCTTATACACGCCTGGACTCGAATAGCATAGGAAATCAGGATAATGTTACAGTAACGTTGTTTCCGGAAGCACTGGATTTTATAAGATGGGCACGTGAGAATGGTGCTATAACGACAACATTGAGCTGGAACAGAAAGGATTATGCCCAGGAAGCACTTGAAACATTTGGCATATGCAACCTTTTCGACTATAACTCCACAGACCAGACCCCGGACAAGGACCAGCGGTTGCTCAAGCTTATAAGCCTGCTGAAGAAAGAGGGTGTTGAAATTCCGGTGCAGAGGGTTGTATATGTTGATGACAGGGATCTGCATATGGAGGCAATAAGGAAGAATATAGGCGATATAGTTTTTATAAATATCTGGAAAACAACAAAAACATATCACGATGCAATGGAAATAGTAAAAATGAAAATATTGAAAAACTGATTTTTCCTATCGGGATTTGCCTTAATTTGATGAAACATTTTAAATATTCAAAAACAATATTAATATAAATATGCCAGACGAACTTCCAGTAATATGGTTTAAAAGCAATAAGGACCCCCAGGCTTCATTCGCAGCCAGCCTATGGATAACTATGCACACTCAAATATACAAATATACACATGCGAATAACTACATTATGAGAATAAACAACATAAATAGCATATTATCTTTTAATGAATATTTTGGATTTCTGGCAGATAATACAACCCTTTCAGGCATATCTGCAATATTAAATAGGAATTTGCGGAAAATGAAAATAAAAGAGTTTTATTTTTCTCTTAGTGAGGACAATGACATTGGCAAAGCGATAAATTATATGGAGAAGGGAAGGCCGGTTGTTATGGGATTTCCATATAAATTTATAGGCCCACTGGTTAAATATGAGGTTATCAATAATAACCTTCCGGAAAATATCATGTATTATTTTACTGCCTTTATTTACCGGGATAAAATACTATTAATTCCTGGCTTTGAGGGTGTGGAATTAAAAACCGGCATTAATGATTTTTACAAACGCACTGGAGATAAAGTAAAGGCTATGGAAATAGATGAATTTACAGGATACTGTGAAAAATTGGGAAGCAGGATAAAGATAGTGTATGCGAATGTGCTTGCAAGGAATGGAGAGGAATTGCGTTCATTGAACGAGTATTAGGTGTGTTAATGCTTGAAATAAAAAACTATATAACAAAAAAATACGAACAGGGAAATGACAATATTGAAACTTTAATTTCGCTCATGAATACATTTGTGTCAGAAATCTACGGGAGTTCAGTTGCTGTGGACCCGGATTCCATTGAAAATATAGAAAAATTGCATGCTTATATTGATGTTTTCCAGCAAAAAATACTTGGAAACACATTATTAATTAGAAAATTCAGCCACATATTTTATATCTCTGCAGAACAGGTTAATGGCAGGGCAAATTTTACCGGCCCGGACAGAAAGACTGCGATTAAACTACTTGAGGATGTTAAATCATCCCTGACAGCAGCAGGAGAGGCTAAATTGCTTGAATCTATAGCGTCCAATCTTTCAAGAATCGGGGAAGTACAGATGTCGCTTACGCCTGTCATGGAAATACTCCGGGAACTGGTGGAAAAGAAAAGGCTGATACTGGTATCTGATAAAAAAAGTGATGCGAAACGCCTGAAATATTTCAATGAAGTAGGAGACCTTGCAATATTTAGTTACGAATACAAATACGGTGCATGCATAATAGAACCGGGCCCGGAATTCGATGCAGTAGCCAGCGAAGGCATAGAAAATCTGCTTTCATACGTCATGTCACACAGGATTTTATATATATCAGGCATTTCATCATTGAAGCCATACCTCAGGACAGCATATTCATATTATTCCCTGTGCAGCCTCGCAGGGCATATGATGGAGATAAGCAGTGAAGACCTCCGGAAAGAGTATGGTGAACTCTATGGAAGGGAACCCGACAAACTTAAATTTAAAAATTATATAGAATCACTTTACAATTCAAATGTATTCACAAATATAGATACTAAAATAAATGGAGATAAAACAATATTTGAAAATTTTATAAAGGATTAGGAGTTTAGTATAAATTTATTACCTATTTTGAAATTAATCGCGGGACAGTTTTGATAGAATTGGATATAGAATTCAGGGAGCCAGTGGAATGGATTAAGGATATTGTTAAAACACATTCAGCCAGCATTAAAATCAGGGATATCCGCATGGGCAGGAATGGGGCAATGGACCTTTTAGAAATATTTCTTCCTGAAGGGAAGATGGAAAATTTTTCACATGAAATGGAAAGCAGGACAAAAACAGCTGGAAATAACTTTGCCATAGTTGATACCAGCCATGCAACTGCAATTGTTGATGCACACGAATGCAGCATATGCAGTACAATATTGAACTGGGATCTGTTCCTTACAGCCGCATATAGCAATGATTCAGGCAATATCAGAATGAATTTGCTCGTCCCCGACGAGGCAACAATAAATGGTTTTACTGACAGGCTGGAATCTGATGGCATTAAATTTGAAATTCTCAGAAAAAGGGCATTATCAAAAAAGAATGATATAACAGCCAGGCAGGAGTATGTAGTAAGAACAGCATTTGAACTTGGATTCTTTGAATATCCTAAAAAAATTAACCTGGAAGGGCTTTCCACCCGGCTCAATGTCTCTTATGTCACACTTGCTGAAATATTAAGGCGGGCTGAAAAGAATATTATCTCATCTTATTTTAAGGGAAAAGAGAGATAACAGGTTACAGGTATCCACAGTAACAATTAATCATGGAGAACCATGTTTTTTGTTTTTATACGGGTCTCTGGAAATCATTACAAATATGTTGATCAGATGGATCAGCATGGAGACAATGATAGCCATAAGGCCTGTTATGGCAAGTGGTTTTCCGATCCCATAGCTTCCTACCCCTGAAAATCCAAGGAAAAGCGAGAACCCTAGAAAAAACAGCACTACACCTATATTTAACAGTATATACTCTATATGCACAGTATTGTTGGCCATCGCACTATTTTTTGCGATTCCGGATGAAAACATGTATGAAAGGCCAAATATTATCATCACCACACCGCCAAAGAGCCACATAACGAAAATAGGATCACGATGCATGTTAAGCGAAAATATTAGATTCACGGCAAAAATTACCAATCCTGCTAGAAAATAGACGAAACTGGTTGCAATAAATCTCAGCACAAGTTTCACGTCTATTCTCTCCTGCATTCTCTTTTCCACACTTGATTTCATAATTAATTACCTCATTAACCTGAACATGTTCAAATATATTTCTTCGATTCCAGTTTTTCTTTTACCTCGAGATGGTCCTTTTCATCCGGTACTGGAGAGACTACATGAAAAGCTTCCATATCGGTGTTTGCGAAGACCCCGCGCTTTTCTCCGGCATGTACTATTACAATGCTGCCGGGGTGTATGTTTATTTCCCTGTCTCCAGCAACCATGCTCCCGTTTCCCTTAAATACAGAGAATATGAGGTCTGTGGATGGAGAATGCACAGGAATAAACTGGCCTGCCTTAATATAGGTTATAATAACCCTGTAATTCTCCCCTGTGTATACGGTAACGGGATTAAACCTATCTGGAAGATAGTTTCTTTCCTGGTCAATGTCTGTTGCCAGAAAGTTTTCATTGACATTTTCATGTTCAAGTTTTTTAAAAATTCCTGTGAATGTACCATCTTTATCTGTTAATGTCCTGTAAGCTGCCACATCTACAGGCAATTTATGGCTTTTCATGCTTCCCAGAAGGTGTACCGGATCATGGTCTGCAATAACATGCAGTTCCTGCCCCTGCCCTAGTGCAAGGAACCGTTCAAAAATTTTGCCACGCCTCTCACCTGGAGCTATATTCCTGATATCAATTTCTATGTAATTATTTTTTATATTTCCCATATTCCCCAATTAAATGATGCCATAATAACAAAATCCCTGTATTTTTAGGGTGAAATTCAGAAATAAATTATTATGGTTTATGCACACTGCGCGCATCCCGGCTCAGTCAGGGCTAACCATAATTTTTTTGATATTATAAACAAATAAAAGAATTGCAAACAGGAGCAGGTAGCCAGAGACATAGGAAAATGTTTCACCCAATGAAGTGTAGGGTATAGCTAAATCGCCAAAAACCCGTGATACATTTGCAATGGTTATCATAATCAGGGGGAGGAATGTAACATTTTCCTGAATTGCTTTTTTCTTGAATGTTAGCGGAAATATTACCGGGCTGTGTGCCACAATAAAGCTTCCGATGAAGCCAATGGCTATGGAATGTGTGGCAGGGTCAAGATAACCATGCCCGATGATTGCCTGCAACATGAAAAGGATGAGGCCAAGTGCAAGCCAGAAAAATGAAATCTGTATCCCGGCACGCATGAAATGCTGGAATCTGCCATTTCTCTTTATTTTCCTGAAAGCAGGGTCAAATTTGATAGAAATACCGGTTAGTATAGCTACAAGAATGATAGAAAGAACCATGGCGAAGCGGCTGATAAATTTGTCCGGAACCTCAACAGATACAAATGCCATGCCGACTGCAAACCAAGCTATGTAAGCCTGGAGTGCCATTATACGGGCACCCATTCCACGTACAAATCCAAGTTCCATCCTCTCTGCGAGAATATAAAGGATAGGGAAGAGCAGGGCAAGAAATGTAAGCTTCATATTACTGTATAGCAGGGAGTTCATGTTTCCTATGGCAGCCAGAAACATGGAAGCAATAGCTGCAGCGAACACCAGCTTTATCCGTTTATCGCCATGATTTGCATTGCTTGACATAAACAGCAAAAAGAGGAGAGATGCTGCAACCACCAGCAGAAGCCCTGCATATCTTGCTATTTCATAACTGGATAAAATTCCTAAGGACAATATAAAAACCCCGCCGAAAAGAAAAGCTACGATTGGCCTGGAAATTGGAATGTTTCTTATGAGTGGAAACTTTTCCATAAGTTCAAGTTTTTCTGAAATCAGCAGCCCGCCCACTGCTCCAAATACCATCAAATCAGGATGGAAAGTAATTCCATTTGCCAGCGGTATAATCGATGGATAACCATTATTTACCGCCAGTGCAGCAATGCCAGTTAAAAACCCGGCCGCAAGCGAAAGTGCGGAAAGCAATATTCCAATGTATACTATGCGTGGCGGATGCTGTACTGGCAATCCTGCCCCCTTCTTTTTCAAGGCTATAGGATCAGGCATACCAGATGAGTTGTTATGCCCTTATAAGTATCATCCCTAAAATATTAGGTTTATAAATTATCCCTGCCCGCTTCCGGATTAGGGCAATCAAAACTCGCTGTATTAATAAATAAAATATGTGTTGAAATTTTTGAGGCGTTAAAAATTAAATATCATGAATATTCAAATTAAAATATATATTTAATTTATAGTTTTAGTATATTCCTTTTCCCTGGAAATCTCTTCCATTGCCCTTCCCTTCGGTTCTGGCAGGCACAGTATTGTTACTATAACGCCTAATACTGAAAATATTGCAAGTACAGTCATGAGTGATGAAAGCCCAGCGGCTATTATAAACACATCAACAAATGTGCCTATAAAAGCTCCGGTTTTTCCTCCAGCCGCAGATATGCCTGTACCAAACCCTCTTGTTGTTACAGGGAACACCTCTGATGGGAAGACAAATGTTGTAACATTTGGCCCGAACATCATGAAGAAATAGCTAATACCATACACTGCAATGAACTCCACCACAAATGAAGGGGTATCCAGTATAGGAAATAATGCAAGTATTCCGTATGTTACCGCGAGCATTATGAAGCCCGTTATCTGTATCGGCTTTCTTCCAAGTTTATCCAGTGTAAATGTTGCCAGCCAGTACCCTGGCAGGGCAAATCCAATGAACACTATGGCGGAGTATTCCGTAGATCTTATTAAGCCAGACAATCCGGTCTGTGTTATTATGGTTGCGAAAATTCTGCTTGCCATTATGGAGTTTCCGTAAAATGCCCAGTCCATTAAGAACCATGCTCCTGCTGTCCCTATTAATGTAATAAGGAATTTTCTATCCTTAAAGAGGGTATACCATGGAGCATTTACCTCCTCTTTATTTTTAGAGACAGCTACATCTATTCCGGTATAGGATTTAAGATTCTTTGAAGCCTCCGCAGCACGCCCTTTTGCAACAGTATATCTCGGTGGTTCAGGCATTTTTCTTCTGTAGTAAATTACTATTGCAGCGGGGATGGCTCCTACTGAAAGCATTATTTTCCAGGCGTCTGCCAGTGGAATAATCTTCGTGCTCAGTAAAAATGTAAGGGCAAGCAATGAAGAAACTACTAAACCTATGCTTTGCATTGAAAATACCATTCCAACATATTTTCCCCTTGTTTTCATATTGGAATATTCTGCCATTATAACAGAAGATGTTGCATAATCACCGCCAATGCCTACTCCCAGCAAAAATCTCCATGCCATTAAAGCGTAGGGGTTTTTAAACGATAGGAATGCACTTCCTAAAGCACCAATTACAAGCAATACCAGTTCCAGGCCATAAATAGCCTTTCTGCCAAGATAATCCAGCAATCTGCCAAATGCCAGCGCACCAAGTACAGCAGCTATCAGTGACACAGACCCTATAAGGGCTATTTCTGTTTTTGTAAGGTGCCATCCAATCATTGGAAGTATTGCGAGCACCGTTCCTATAATAAACAAATCATAGGCATCTGTGAAAAATCCCATCCCTGCTGTCAGAAAAGTTCTGAAGTGGAACTTTCCTGTGGCATTATCCAGTGCCTGGTTTATTGCACTTATATTACCTTCATTTTTATTATCCATATTCTCATAGAAATATAGTCACTACATGAATAAATATTTTCCATATAAATTATATAGTAATATATAGGCTATTGTGGAATATTTATAGAATTCTTTGTTTCTACGTATTTATGCAATGTTTCAATCAGCATTGCCACCACTATGATAATGCCACCAAGTATTATATCCATAGTTGGAATTTCTTTGAGGATCAGTATGGATGATATAACTGCAAATACAGGTTCCCCAACATATATTACTCCTGCTGCAGTTGGTTCTATGTATTGCAGGACTCTCGTATTTATTAATATGGCAAAGAAACTGGCGAAGAGGGCAGTAAATACTATTGTAAAAATGACTATGGGTTTCAAAAGCCCGGAAGGTTCCCAGCTAAACGGAACAAATATTGATGATAAAACTCCAACCATCAATAACTGGTAAAATGTGAAAACCATGCTGTCAAGGT
>JAKAAU010000065.1 GCA_021802165.1 Thermoplasmata archaeon | reverse complement strand
AAAATATATAACTGACAAAGTTGCTGTTACATATGCAGGAAAAGTGGTAGAATACGGGCCAACCCATAAAATAATGGAAAGCCCAAAGCATCCCTATACACAGCTGTTAATAGCTTCTGTTCCTGATTTTGATAAAAAGGAGCTGAAATCTCCTGTAGGGGATGTGCCGAGCCTTATCAACGTGCCTCCGGGATGCAGGTTTGCCAACAGATGCCCCAAGGTTATGGATATATGTAAAACCACAGAACCTGAATTCAGGGATGTGGATGGTGTAAAGGTATTATGCTGGCTCTATGGGTAAAATCAATAGAAAAAACTCTGCTGAAAATAACCATACTTGTGGTTATATTTTCAATCTTTCTAGAAATAAGTTATAAAACACTCATAAACTATCTGATATTTCTTGGAATAATATACCTGATCAGCATTCTTTACATACTCTTTAAGATGAGTTACAAGGTGGAAATATACGATGACCATGTATTTATCAAGAATTTATTCACATCACATAATGTTGTTTACAGCAATTTTGCTGATTTTTTTATTACAGAAGGTTATCTTCAAAGGAAATTTAATCTGCATTCAATCTATATTATTACTAAAACCAAAAACTATCTTCTTAAAGACTTGCCTGATGCTGAAAGGATATATAACAATATAAAGATACAGCTGGACAATAAAAATATAGTTCCCTATAATTTAGTTCCGAAGGAAAAGAAAACAAATTAAATATTATTTTCCATATAATATAATTATTCTGTTCTATTCCTTTATACCACATATATTTGTATTCGACAGCAATACATAAAAATGGCAAAAAAGGTTTTGATTATAATACTTTCAGGTGAAAGAGACAAAGGCAAGGCTATAATGGCATTGAACCTTGCAAATCACATGGAGCCAGACACAAAAGTCATCTTCTTTGGGGAAAGTGAAAAACTGGCGGCATCCGGCGATTCAGAGATATCGGGCCTGGTCAGGCAGCTTCAGGACAGAGGAACTATACCGGTTGCATGCGTCAATTATGCAGAAAAAAGCGGTATAGGCACAAAACTCAGGGACCTAAAATTTGATTTAAAGCCTGTATCCACTGTTATAACTGATTATCTGGAGCAGGGATATGTTCCAATAACATTTTAAATTTATAATTTTTATAGTGTGAAGGGCCTAGAAATTTTATTTTAACCTTAATTTATGTGTCATTGATTGTTAATTCTGATTGTATGAACAGTATATTAAGGATAATTTGAACATATTCATTAAAACAAATACAGATTAATAATTTAATGCATTCTATTTTCATGAATGCTTCTAAATTTTTTGATTATGCGGATTTCCTCGACGCATTTAAAAATGGCATGTTAAATAGTATATACCTTGTAAAAACTGGATCAATGACCTATTCTGGCATTGTCAGGTCTGTTGATGCGGAATCAATAATCATGGACCTACCGTTGAAATTTTATTCAGGAAACAATGTTATGTACACTCCAGTCATTATAGGAAAGGCCGAGATAGAAGAAATAAGGGAAATCCCTGTGGAGGGACATGTAGTTGTCAGCACAAAAAATGATGGAGTTATTTCAGGAGATATAGAAAAGGCATTTTCAAACAGGATTATAATAGAAAGCGACGATCAAACATATACAGTATATTACCAGGATATGGTCATGATAGATTGAACCTATCTAACGGAATTTTTAGTGCTTTTCCTTCTCCTATTTTTTGATGTATACAATTTTGCTCTCTTAATACTTTTTGATGCCCTTCTCCAGTCAGATGAAAATGTGTTTTTCAGCCTTGAAACCGGAATGTATCCCTTTATTATTATTCCTGTTTCCCGGTTTCTGTTAAGGCTCGACTTTGTAAAGTTTTCAGAGCCGATAAAGGCCCTGCTACCCGCTATCATTTTTGCATGCATATACAGTTTTTCTGCTGGCATATATTTTATCTTGACGCCATGTTTTTTCAATAATTTAAGGTTTGCCGCATCAGTTGAGGATACTGTATCAGGAACTATGATTTTTGCCCTTTTACCCTTGTCCATTAACGCCTGAAGTGTTTCCTTGTCATCTCCCATTTCCTCCGTTTCCACAACTATCTTTCTTTCCTTCAAAATAAATTCCTTTAATGCAGGTTCCGATCCTGGAGAAACTATGAGATACTTTCTGGGCATCTCACCGGCACTTTTTCCATCAAAATCGGATAAAAATATCTGTTTAAGCGACTTTATTATATTCCGGTTCCTGGTAATCGTAAAATACTCCCTGTTCTTTGAAAATCCCGCCTCAGTAAAATTTGGGGTACCGACCTCGGCAAATTTTTCTGTCACCATGTACTTGGCGTGATCGAAAACATTGGGCTTTTCAAATCTCTCAGGGGCAATTTTTACCTTTGCACCTGTTTGTTTCAGATCATTTATCTCTGCATGGGTCCCATCATCTCCATTAATCCCGTATGGCCGGCCATCCACCATTAACCTCACGTCAACCTTTCTCTTTACTGCGCCTTTCACTGCTTCCAGTATTCTGGGGTCATCAAGCAAATACGAATTTATGTAAACAAAATGCCTTGATCTGTTAATTACCCTGATTAATGGTTTTATTCCATCCCTGGGCTCCACGTATATTCTGTATGCCATATGTCTGCTATGGAAATACAGTTTAATTAATATTTGCTTTATAGTCCACTACCAATACTAAAAATATTAAATTATGTTTGTCTTCTAAACCTCAAAATGTATGGATATAAAATCAAAGTTTACACCACATCATTTATCGTGTTCTTAAATATTCATATATGCTTGATATTCAGAGAGATAGAAACATTAAAGAATACTTTTTATTAACACCATTCCTACAAAAAAAATTATAATAATGAAATGGAATATACATCAATGCAAACATCTGATCTCATTGAGAAATATAATGATTACAGAAATAACACGCTGAATCTTCAGGCATCTGAAAATGTTCTCAGCCCAAATGCCAGGACAGCGCTTTCATCTGACATGGCCTCCAGATATTCTTTAAATATAGGGGAATACAACGCATATGGTGGCACCGGATACTATGATAGCATTCTAGAACTGCTGGAAAAGAATACTAAAAAACTTTTTGGAAGCAAATATTCTGAGTCAAGACCGCTCAGTGGCCATGTTGCAGCAGAGATATCACTGCTTTCCGTGCTGGGGGATAACAGAAACGTCATGGCAATATCGGAGGAAGATGGTGGATATCCTGGATATTCCAGTAACCATCTTGACCGAGTGCTCGGATACAGATTCAACGATGTGCCATACAGTAATTTTGATATTGATTACGATGCACTGGAATCAAAAATAAGGGAAACCGGTACCGGGACTCTGATACTGGGACAGTCCATGTTCATAAAACCATATGATATGAAACTGATACAGGAGATTAAGGAGAAAACAGGAATTACTGTTTTATATGACGCATCACATGTAATGGGGCTCCTTGCCGGAAAGGCCTTCCAGCCAGATGCATTGAAATATTCTGATATAGTATACGGTTCTACCCACAAAACATTTTTCGGGCCGCAGGGCGGGATAATACTTACAAATCAAAGCGATCTTGCTGAAAGAATACATGAAAATACCATATTCAATACAATGGACAATGTTAACCTATCCCGGGTTGCATCACTTTCCATAGCCGTGGAGGAAATGATAAAATACGGGGAGCAGTATGCAAGGGGTGTTGTGGAGAATACAAGGAATCTTTCAATATATTTAAGGGACGCCGGGTTCAATTTGCTGCCAGGGTCAGAGGAAAGCAAAACACACCAGCTGCTCCTGGATGAACAATTCCTGAGGAAAAAAGGATTTGATTATCATTCATTTTCTGTGGAACTGGAAAAAAACAGGGTAATTATAGACCGGTTTGGAAGGATTGGAACCCAGGAAATTACACGCTGGGGCATAAACAGCATGGATGTAGTTGCAGATGTCCTTTCAGGCATATCCAATAAATTAAATAAGACAGAAGAGATTAACACATTGATAGCAGAAAAAAAGCTTAGATTCTGGTGATACAATGAATGTTGGAGAAATCATGAAGAAAGACCCTATTGTTATAGATAGCGATGCCAAGATATCCGAGGCGATTTCAAAGATGAAGGATAACGATATACAGCAGCTTCCCGTAATGTCCAATGGGAAATACGTGAGCATGCTTACATATAAAAATATACTCAGGCGTGGAAGTGTTAGGACAAATTCCCGGGTATACAATTTCTCCATCAACGCACCGAGGCTTGATGAAAAAACGGATGTAATGGACGCTGTAAAACTTTTAAAAGAAAGCGGATTAAATGCCCTTCCTGTATTCCAGAAAGAAAAGCTTACCGGGCTTGTAACCAGGATGGATGTAATCAGGCACCTCTCTGAAATAGATCCCAGGGCAGACAGAATAAAAAACTTCGAGATAATGACGTCGGATGTCATATCAGTGGATGTTAACGATGAAATAGAGGAATCCGCACAGAAAATCCGCACTCTTGATGAGTATGAAATACCGGTAACATCTAAGGGGAAACTGGCCGGAATTCTAAAACTCAAGGAAATAATCAACAATGTGATAATGGATAAGCAGAAAATAAGCTACGGTGAGTACACATCAGGGAAGTCCAAAGTTGAAATAGTTGCATCATCCCTTATGGACAACCCGATTAGCAGCAGTGAGGATTCGATCATAACAGATACTGCCTCATTAATGGTCAAGAACCATATTCACGTTATACCTATAGTTGACAATGATTCCAGGCTCACAGGAGTTGTGGGGATTACAGATATACTTAATTCCATAGAAACGGGCAATGAGGAGGGTTTCTACATTGAAATTTCAGGTTTAAATGAGCAGGACAGGGATCTATATGATATAACATACTTCATGGCAGACAAATTCATAACAAACATCTCAAGAATTGTGGGAAACAACGGCAAACTGCTTTTCAATGTCAGGAAATACAAAACAGAGGGAAAGGGCAAATACTCTGTGAGGACAAAACTCATAACCCCAAAACTTCATATGGAGGATGACGGGTCCGGGTATAACTACGGCAAATGCATAAGGGCAATACTGGACAACTATGAAAGCAGGATAAAGGGAAAGTAAAAATGGATTATACCGGGGATATACTTGAATATCTATCCGGCAGGGCAGAATTTTCCGATGTCAGGCACATGGATAGCACCGGGAAATCCTACTCCTATAGAAACGGCCAGTTTGATGGCCAGGACATATCGAACAGTTCAGGATATGCTGTCCGGTGTGTCAATAATTCTATTTCCATGGCATTTTTCAATGATAAGGACTTATCTTCCATAAGGCCAAAACTTTCAAGGCTTGTTGAAAAATCTATGAAAACTGGAAAGCATAAAATCGATATGTCAGGCGGAATAAAAAAATCATGGAAAGAACTGGGAAGAAAAAAAGTTGCAGACATGCCTGATAGCCGGAAAATAGAATTTATAAAGGATATGGACAGCATCATGGGTGAAAACGGTGCAAGCATAAGGTTCACAAATCTTTCAGATGATACTGTCAGGGAATCATATGGAAATACCTCTGGAACCCTGATTGAAGGTGAATATTCCAGAATATATTTCGTTTACATGGCAGGTGTCAGGGATTCAGGTTCCTTTGAGGAATCATCGGAGGAGTACGGTTCAACATCCGGTTATGAATACCTGGACTCACTTAATTTTCCGGATCTGGTAGGTAATGACATTAAAAAGTTGAAAGAATCATTACATGCAGGCAGGCTATCGCCGGGGAGGTATGATCTGGTTGTGGGCCCCTCCATATCCGGAATAGTTGCACATGAATCTGGGGGGCATCCCATGGAGTATGACCGAATTATAGGGAGGGAAGCTGCCCAGGCAGGCGGTTCATTTATTAATGCAGCGGATGGGAAACAGAGGATAGGTTCTGAATATGTAAATCTCATAGATGATCCATCCATCAAGGGCAGTTTTGGGTACTATGAATACGATGATGAGGGGATAAAATCAGGCAAACGCTATCTCTACAGAAATGGATATACAGACAGTTATATACTGAACAGGGAAAGTGCGGCAATTTCTGGACTGCCTGCCAACGGTGGAGGCAGATCATCGGAATGGGATATGGAGCCACTGGCCCGCATGAGCACAACCTACATAGAACCGGGAAAAACTTCACCTGAGGAACTCATTGAGGATATAAGGCAAGGTATTTACATGAAAAACTTCACTGAATGGAATATAGACGATACAAGGTTTTATGAGAAATATGTAGGAAAGGAGGCGTACCTGATAGAAAATGGAAAAATCACATCCATGTTGCGCAGGCCAGTATTGGAAACAAATACCGTAAACTTTTATTCATCAGTGGACGGTACCGGGAACGACCTGGTTTTCCATGCTGGAATATGCGGCAAGGGCGACCCCGAGCAGGGAGTGCCTGTATGGATGGGAGGGCCACATCTCAGGCTCAGAAATATGTATATGAAGTGATACCTTGGAAGTTGATAAATTTGTGAATAATCTGGGTAAAATATGCGATGAGTTTGCCATAAATATAATTGATGGCACCACCGAAGAGGTCCGGTTTTCAGAAAACACCATTGATCTGGACAGTGAATGGTCAAACCCATCATATTCAGTCTTCGCTGCAAGGGGCAGAAAAGTGGTGGAAACCTCCTTTGACAGTCTTGAATCATGGGAGGATAAGCTCATAGAACTGTCAAAGATGCTGGAGAATGCTCCTGAAAATCCAGATTTTTATGGTATAAACCCGGTAAAATTCGACTATCATAATATTCAGGATTACGGAAATGAGGACATACATGCGATGGCAGGAGAAATGATTCGTGGTGCCCTGGACGGTGGGGCTGACAGGGCAGCCGGACTGGCATATCTCCATAATTTGAGGAACCGGGTAATAACCCCGTGGAATGACCAGGAATACTCTGAATCGTCACTTGAACTGGTGGTGAGGGCATTTAAGGGAGGCAACAGCGGGCAGGAGGCCCTGCATTATGGAATGGATTCCATGGGATCAGCAGATCCATACGGTGCAGGGATGTCCGCTGCGAGAACCGCAGCACTTACCCATAAGAAGGCGTCCATAGATGAGGGAAAATACGATGTTGTATTTTCTCCATACACAATGGGGGCAGTGATCTCATACAACATGGAATTCCTGTCATATTACAGCATAAATGCCGGATTGAGCCCATTTCTGGATAGGTCAGGAAGAATGGTGGCATCAAAATATGTTACCATTTTCGATGATCCGCTGGATAAAAAGGGTGCGGGCTTTACACCGGTTGACCAGGAAGGGACAGCAACGTCCCGTGTAAATCTAATAGAAAATGGAATCCTGAAGGGATACCTTCATTCATACTCAACAGGAAGGCAATCCGGAAATAAGAGCACAGGGAATGCCGGAATCATGCACCCCATGCCCTGGCAGATACACATGGCAGGTGGAGGGGGAAATCAGGATGATATGATAGCTGGAATGAAGAGGGGAATTTTTATTAACAATTCCTGGTATACAAGATTCCAGGATGAGAGCAATGGCATATTCTCAACTGTGCCCAGGGATGGAGTATTCCTCATAGAAAACGGGGAGGTATCCGGAACACTTCAGGGGTTAAGGATAAGTGATTCAATCCTGAATATACTGATGAACGTAAAAGAACTGTCCCGGGAAGAAAAATATGTAAAGTGGTGGGATGAAATCCATTCATCTATTATGCCATATGCACTGGTGGAAAACGTAAATATATCAAAGGGATTTTAATTTTCTTTCATTCTTTCCCTGAAATTTATGTAGATGTTCAGGTATTCCATCCCCTTCTTGATTCCTCTGCT
>JAKAAU010000064.1 GCA_021802165.1 Thermoplasmata archaeon | reverse complement strand
CGGAGAATATGTCGAAGTCCAGGCCAAGAGCTGCCACCACTGCACCTAATGCCACCGTGTTTTTAAGCAATGGATTTGCATCATACTTCATTGCTATATCCCTCAAGGGAACAGGGCAGTATTTCACCTCATCGTATTTTTTGAAATTTTTTATAGTTCCCGGATCATATATGGCTATTCCCGTTAGAGGGGATGCGCCTCCCTCATCTATGTCCCTGTTTGTGTGCCTCTCCAGAGAATCTGCGTTAAGTGCAACCAGAACATCAAGACCACTGCCCTGGTTCTTAACTTTCTCATCCGAAGCCCTTATCTGGTACCAGCTTTCACCTCCCCTGATAAGACTCTGATAATAATTGTATGTACTTATATATAATCCACTTCTCGAGAATGTTTTGGCAAGGGTTAACCCTGCGGACTGCACTCCATCTCCAGCAGCCCCTCCTATTCTAACAATTATTTCTTCCATGATATAAGTTAGTATTTAGTGGTGTATAAATTTTTTTATGATTACGGAATTTGTAATTAGCCATTTGACGTTGTTTTCGGAATATTTTACCTGTACTGACAATTATTTAAACATATTATCCCTTGAAATACAGGTTTATGGTGCTAAAATATTTAATTGTAAATTATTTAATAGACAATTATTTATCAAATGGAAACTATAAAATATAACCTTAATATTATTAAATGATATATAATGGATAAAATCAGCAGTTACGACGTCTGGAGGGAATTTCTCAGGACATGGAAAACATGGTATAAAGCTTCCGAAAAAAATCTGATTTCCATGGGTGTATCTACTGTTGAATACAGAATTTTGAAAAATTTGACAGAGAGGGGTTCATTGCCGATGATTGAGCTCGCCAATATTAACATGGTAACACAGGGATGGATAACAGGAGTTGTTGATAAACTTGAAGAACTCGGTTATGTAAATCGAGAAAGAAGCGATACGGACAGGAGGGTTATCAATATCACAGTATCAAACAAGGGAAAGGCATTTTTTAAAAAAATCGAAACACTTCATTTAAGATTTATAGATGATTCACTAAAAAATTTTACAGATGAGGAAAAATACAATATTCTAAATTTTCTTAAGAAAATAGAGATAAACGTTGATAAATAGAATAGACAAGGAAAAAGATTATTATTGATATTTTACTATGAGTTTGTAAATGAGCTATAACGACATATTTCTGATCATACTTATTGTTTTTTCGTGGATAATTATAATAATCTCTCTTGCCCCGGAAATTAATAAATCAAAACATTTTTCTACTATGGGCCCGGCACTCATGATCAAATCAACGAAAAACAAGGGGGTTCTGGATGCAGTGGCAAAACATATACCTGCAAAGGAAATCGGACGTTTTTCAACGATTCTTGTAGTTCTTGGTGGATTCCTGGCATTTACAATGCTTCTTTATGAAGCAATACTCCTGACCATCATACATGCTCCAACGAGCGCAGCGCCACCACTCAACGAGTACCTTGCCCTTCCACTTATAAATCCATTTATACCTCTTGGATACGGAACAGCAAGCCTCGTATTTGCAGTGGTAATCCATGAAATGTTCCATGGAATTGTTGCAAGGAAGCATGGTATAAAGGTAACGAGCGTCGGGGCTTTATTCTTCGTTATACCAGTAGGGGCATTTGTTGAACCCGATGAAAAGGAGATCATGGCCGCAGACCCTGTCGTGAGAAGACGTATAATAGCGGCAGGCCCAGGAATCAATCTTATAATTGCAATAGTATGTATACTGTTACTTGTATTTGTAATGATGCCCGCATCGGCACCAATCCATTCCGGAGTTTATGTTGAGGATTCTACAACGTTATACAGCGGGCATTCCATACCAAAGGGGATGGAAATTACATCCTATGGAAACCTATCCGGAAAGGCGCTTAATAATTTGGAAACAACATCAATGATTACACCGGGCATGGCAAATGTAACGATCTTCAATGGCAAAACCAGTACTGTTGAAAGTGTGCCAACTGGGGTAGCGATAGCTGCTTTGCTTTCAGGATTCCCTGCTGAAAAAGCCGGGGTTACAATTAATTCTATAATTTATAATATAAGTGATAATGGAAAATCAAATATAATTTACAATATCGACACACTGGGAACTGTCCTTGATAAGATTGCGCCGGGAACAACAATTAACGTAACTGTTATTACATTCGGAGGTTCAGAGCATTACAAAACATATTCAATGAAAACAGTATCAACATACAGCTATTACGCAAAGGATGACCCTACTGCAAATAATGCAGCGTATAAGGATGAAAGTTTCATAGGCGTTGAGATAGATTATTCAGGGATAGGATATGCATCAATAGACAGTATGCACAGCCTTGTATTCGGGGGTTTGATAGCAGGTCCAGAATTTTATGAAACCCTTGGACTTCCAATACTAGGACTTTCACCGATTCCGGGGAGCCTGGCACATCTGTTCTCAACACCTTTCAATTCTTATATATTTTTCGGACTTACAAACAGCCTTTACTGGATATTCTGGATAGACTTCCTGCTGGGCATAATGAATGCGCTTCCACTATCCATACTTGACGGTGGCCAGTTCTTCAAAGATACGTTGAATATAGCATCAAGAAGGGAAAGATTTAAATTTCTCAGGGATGAAAAAAATGTTACAAAGATATATTATGCCCTGGGGCTGTTCGTATTTTTCCTGCTCATGTATATCATAATCGCGCCCAGGATTTTATAGCTGTTCTAAAAATTTTTTAATATTATTGAAAAAAATATCTGGTTTTTCCAGCTGGACACAGTGCCCGGACCCGTCTATTTTAACAAATGTCGATGAAGCAATGAGGTCATGATATTTCATTCCGTGTTCAATAGGAACAATAGCATCATTACTTCCCCACAGAATCAGTACAGGACTCTCAATCCGGTTAAGTTCGTTGAGGAGCGGATCCACACCAAGCCCACCTATTATTATGGCTGATTTTATGATGCTGTTCATATCGATTAAGCTTTTCAGGGCGGTTCCTGCCGATGCTGATGGGCCGACAATTATAATATTTTCTAAATATAGTTGTTCAGAAAAATCATGTATTAAATCTGATCCTTTGGAAGGAGATCCGATAAAGTTATATTGAAAGTTGGAATCCGATTTCCCAAAGCTTGGCATATCCAGTGCATATACGTTATATCCCCACTGTCCTATTTTTCTAAGAGCGTCTATTCCCGCCCAGGATGCTGATGTCTGTGTAGTGTCATGCAGAAGGATAAAATTTCTCTTGCTCCCCCGTTCATATGAAAGGTAATGTATATTGATACCTCCTATGTTTATATCGTTCTCCTTTACTTCCATAAATTCATAATAGAACTAATGTTATTATAATTATAGAGTTCAGATTGTTTGGATTATGAATTATAAATACTAACGTCAGGATTTGCAGTATTATTCATAGATGCATAACAAGGTTAAAATAAGAGCAATCATTAATTGAAATCATGAAACTCAAAGAATCATCACTGGATTTCCATGCATTTGTAAGCATATATGGAGATACCATGCTAAATTCATTCATCAAGAAAATATACCAGGTAAATCAGAAAGAATTTGTTTTCCAGTTATACAGATCTGATCTAAAAAAAAGAGATTTCTTTGTTTCACTCAGTAAGGGTATAGCATTCTATGATGCAGAAAAACCGGAGGAGGCAACACAGTTATCCATGTTGTTCAGAAAGCAGTTATCCGAGAAGAGGATAGTTGGAATAGAGCAGATTAATTTTGATAGGGTTGTAAAGATTACATTGCATACGGGACAGGAAATAATACTGGAACTCTTCAGCGGTGGAAATCTGATTATTACTGATAACGGGAAAATTGTCTTTGCTATGGATCAGCATGTCTACAAAACCAGAAAGATACTGATAGGAGAAGAGTATATCCCACCATCCATCGTGAATCCGGTGGAAAGCAGGGAAACATTTTTCGAAATGCTCAATAACAGCAAGGCCTCTATTGTAAAAACACTGGCAACAAGGGCAAATTTGGGAGGGGAAATTGCAGAGGAGGCACTCTACAGGGCAAATATAGAGAAAAATAAAATGCCTGCAGAGGTAACTAGTGACTATGACAGACTATACGAGGTAGTAATGGAAATATTGGATGAATCAAAACGAAATATGGCATATTATTATGAGGAGGATGAACTTCTTTCACCGGTAGTGCTTACGGCATTGAATAAGGACCCTGACAGTAAATTTGAAGACTTAAATGAGGGTATCTGTTATTATATCAAGCATTATCCGGAAACGGATAAGAATAAATCCAGTGTTGAGAGAAGGATAGAGTCGCAGAAGCGTTCCATAGAGGAATTCAATAAATTGATGCTGGTATATACAGAATTCGGTAATTTTCTCAAAATGAATTTTCAGCAGCTTCAGAAACTAATAAACATTGTGCATAATAATGTAAAGCGCAACAACAGCGAAGATTTTACATTTATGGAACTGGAAATCACGGGAATAACCCCTTCTAAAGGAACTTTTACAGTAACCTATCAGGATACCGGTATAGTCCTTAGTTATATAGAATCTCCAGGAAATAATATAAATAGGGTGTTCAATACCGCCAAGGATTACAGAAACAAGATTGAGGGCGCAGAAAGAGCCATAGAGGAAACGAAAAAATTAATTTTAAAGGAGAAACAAAAAGCTGGAAAGAAGAAGAGAGTGAAATACTGGTTTGAATCATACCACTGGTTCACCAGTTCCGCAGGCAATATGGTAATGTCTGGTAGGGATGCAAAAACAAATGAAAAACTGGTAAAGAAACACATGTCCGATAACGATATTTATGTGCATGCAGACCTGTACGGTGCACCCAGCACGGTGATAAAAAATGATGGTATTGACATAACAGAAGAAACTATAAGAGAAGCCTGTGAGTTCGCCATATCACTGTCAAGAGCATGGCCTGCTGGACTAGGTTCGGGTACCGCATACTGGGTAGAACCATCACAGGTAAGCAAAACTCCTGAATCGGGTGAATTTGTATCAAAAGGTTCGTGGATTGTCCGTGGGAAAAGAAATTATGTGCTGAATCTCCCCCTCCAGCTAAAAGTCTCATTGATCGATTATAAGGGAAATACACTACCCATGATATCCCCCGCGGAAACTAAAATAGAATCAGAAAAGTATGTTATAATTAAACCCGGAAATGAGAAGAGGTCTACAGCTGCAGAGAAAATTGCGAAAATACTTGATATAGACAAATCAGAAATAGAGGCAATACTTCCACCGGGAGGGTCAATTATAGTGGAAAGCTCGAAAGAAATAACATCTCCCAGCTCGTGAATTTGAATAAATTAGTTTAATTTTGCCTTGAGTTCCTCTATTGTGGATACATCGGTTGGATCCACGTTCCTGACCAATGCAAGCTCATACGTCAGATAATCAGCATAATGGATCAGGTAAAATAATTTCACAAGATAATCGTTTGATGGGGATTTAATCACAGAGAACTGTTCCCCTGTTATATCCTCTGTTATTTTTATCCTCTGGTTGATCCTTGTATTATCCGATTCAAATGCATAAAATAGATATTCAGACCTTCTGTATGCGGATTTCAAGGGCATGGTATCATTATGATTTAATTCCGGGAAATAACTGTAGAATGCAAATGTTTTTGCATTTTCATTGAACTGTGTTTTCCACCTGTAGGCTACTGATTTGAAGGGCTTTGAGCCATATATAATTGGTATAGAACTGTTTTCATAAATTTTGAACGCCTCCGATTTCATTTCGCCATGATTTTTATCCATCTCATTTAGCATATTATATGCAGTTAAAATTGTATCATGTTTAAACGGAGAAAAGGTGTTGTACAGTGGCATGAGCATATATCCAAGTGCCGATCTTGGCTGGATACCAGATGGTATTATTATCGAATTTTCAACCATAGTTTCGAGTTTTCCACCGGATGTAATTGCCATAACGTGTGCACCTTTCTTCTTGGCCTCCTCGACATTATTGATTGTCTCCTCAGTATTTCCGGAGTAACTTATGGCAATAAAAAGTGTTTTTTCATCTACAAATGAAGGGATTCCATAATCACCTATTGGAATTACCGGACGTTCTGTATAGTATTCCTGGAAGATATTTCCCACTATGCCTGATCCACCCATTCCAGAAATTACAATATTACCAAAGTTAAAATCCACATTGAATTTATCTGTAGATTTTATCTGCTCCTTTAAATTTTTTAATTCGTCCAGAAAATTCATAATGGAGTAGATAAAAATAGCATATTATTTTTTCTATTGCATATTATTTTATAGTATTTTCTGACAGCCCTGATAGATAGGATGCCGATTCTCCTTTCTTTTTTATGCTTACGCTCACAGCAAAAACTGATAAGAGGCATATAAGAGTTGTCATATCAATAATAAATATGAGACCTGTGTATCCCACAATCCCCCCGATCACTCCGAGAAGCACCGATATGAGTCCACCGAAAAGTGCACCAAAATTATATGATATACCTGATATTAGTCCGCGAACGGCTGGATTAATCCTGTCCATGAGGAGCAGGGGTATTACCGGCATGGAGCCAACTCCCAGAGTGAAAATAATCATGCCAGGGAGGGCAAATGGCCTCAGCTGGGTAAAATATGGCATGGCAACCCATGAAAATGCCATAGCAATCAATGACCCGACCATTAAAAGATGCTTTTTTCTATAGTTATTTGCCAACCTCCCAAAAAGTAAAAATCCTATTGCAACTGTAATGCTTGAGACTATCATAACAATTCCTACCATTGATGCTGGAAGCCCAAAGGACGGTGCTACCGTGGGATAAAATGATAATATGGCAAAATATGCAGAGAAGAATCCGGACATCATAATCATGGATTTGATGAGCGGAATTTTATAATCCATAAGGTGTATTTTATTAGTAGATTTTTTCATTACACTTTTATCTGAAGGGAGCCTCATTATGGTATACGGTGCGATAATCAGTGGAATGGTTCCGGTTATCAGGAATAACCTCCAGGTTGCACCTATAGTGGGAAGGAACAGAATATATGCAACACCTGTGAGTGCATAGCCTATGCCATAACCGCTCTGTATTATCCCGAATATTGTGGATCTTATATCCGCAGGAGAGAATTCATAGCCAAGTACTGTGCCGGATGTCCACTCACCTCCCATGAATACTCCCTGAACAAATCTTGCAGAGAAAAGTATAAGGATATCGGGGGAAAATGCCATAATGCCTGCAAATACTGCATATCCTGCAGTACTTAAGGCCGTAACACGCCTTGCCCCGATTCTATCTGTAAGAGACCCTAGATATAGTCCTCCGAAGAATCTGCCGATTAATCCGAGAGCGAAAAGCAGTGATACCACACCGAGTCCTATATGATAGGATTTTTCAAGTTCGGCATATATATAGGTTACAAGTGTCAAATCATATATATTTCCTATCCAGGACCCTGTAGATGCAAAGGTAGCGTGTACATAATCCTTCATAACACATAATTACAGCATTTAAGTTAAATTTTCCCTGACCTTATTTGACATATTATTCATATATGTGTTAATGATTGATTAGAATTCAATAATACTTAGATTTAATATTCTGTACATTAGGGTTTATATGCAATATTATCCGACATATTATTCAATTTTCATTCAGTAATTTCATAAATTGTTTATAATGTACGTTCTTCTAAATATATTTACATAGTTAACTACCCAACTATTTACTAATATCATTACCGAAATATATATATATATATATTGATGCATTAATATCATTATGAATAAAAAGGTAATTCTAGGGATAGTTATGTCAGCCATATTTATAGCGTCAGGGTTTGCGATAGCTGTTGATAGTTCGGGCAGCAGC
>JAKAAU010000063.1 GCA_021802165.1 Thermoplasmata archaeon | reverse complement strand
AAAAATCTATTAAAATAATTATTTTTTAATACCCCATTTATGCTTTGCCTCGTTAAGGAGATCATCATAACGGGTTCCAAATCTTTTAGATATACGTTCAAGATCGGGCAAGTTGGAAATAAAAGTTTTTTTGCTGGCGCTCTGAATTAGGGTTTTGAACTTTGACATATCACTGATCATTGAATAAGTTAAATAAGCAAAGTACAGAAATATTATGATAGAACCTATTAACACCCAGTACTGCCACGCGCCTATTGATTTCAATGAAAATAAATGGATCAATGCTGCATTTCCAAATAATAAATCGTTTATAGATATAATAAGGAAGAATAGTGAAATGATACTTATTGCAATGCTGATTATATATAATTTATCTTTAAACATCTGTATCTTGTAAACAAATAAACTATTTAGACATTAGCTTCTTTCTTTCCTTTGATGTGTACCCTGTCAATTTTTCAAGCAATTCATTATAGAATTTAATAGTTTCTCCAGGATTCCTGTATTCCGTGTCGGTTTCAGTTTCCGCGCATAATTTTTTACCATCTATCCAAAGTTCCAATTTTTTAAGACCCTGATAAGATGATATAATATGACCATCATTTTCTTTGTATTCAATATTATAAGACTTTAAAACATCCTCTATGGTTGAAATACTTATGTTAACAGTTTTCTTAACAGGATAAGTTCTCATTTTATTCACCTATATTTTCTTTGCAAGTTTCTTCTGGTATTTTTTTGAGAGTGCTCTCCAGTACATAAGCTCCATATACTGGGCATCATGCTCCAACAGGGGTGACATTGATATTATGTTCATATCTCTGTCACCGGAAGATATTACATCGGCAAGTGTTTCAAATTTTAAATCGCCATGTTTTATTGCTGTTATTTTTAATTCGTTGCCGTTTTCATATTCAACCCCACCAAATTCCGTATACAAATCGGATTTTGCATATTTTGCAAAAGAATTCATTACATCTTCAAAGTTCTTTGCATCTATGAGTGAACCATTATTAATAGAATGTATATGGGGGAAATTCAATATAGGTTCTATATCGGCAATTCTTTCTGCAAGATAAAAAAGCTCTTTTTGAGTTCCGAACAGGTCCTTTTTGCCTGATGCTTCTATGCCTATATACGGATATCCCTTTTCATGGGAAAATTCTCTAGCAATTTCTGAATATATATCAAATGCCTTTTTCAGGCTTTCAGATTTTTTCTTTGTGTAAAATCCTGTGTGGGTTATTATTCTTCTGGCTCCCATGGCCCTGCCGATAAGAAGCGACCATCTTAAATGGTTTATGGATTTCTCGGCCATTTCGCCACCGTTCAACATGTCCATATAATAAGGAGCGTGCATAGAAATGTCTACATCAAGTTCTCTGGCAATTTCAGCACCGTTCTTTAAATCGTCATAGTTACGAGCCATATTCCAGAAAATTTCCTGTATTATATCGTCCTCTTCTATTTCATTTTCAGTGCCTATGTTCCTGTAATTGCCGTTTTCATCAGGCCGTAGAACATCAACTATAATGGAATCCCCCACATCTTTAGGGTACATGCCAACATATTCAATTGCAGGGTCTTCACTTACATTAACCCGCAACAGTTGGACTTCCAGAGAATTCAAACCTAAATTTCCTATATCTTCAATTGAGTCTATATACGTTCTGCCTTTACTGGTAAGTGGTATTCCTGCAACGCCGAACTTAATCATTCTATAAATGATATATCTAGCTTATTTTAACCTTTTGCAAATTTTGCTATCTAATCTAAAAATTCCAGGATTAATAAGATGAAAGCATTTCAGGCATAGAGATACATTATACCAATGTTTTACATTCAAATTGATCGCAACTTCTATATTTTTAATTTATTTTTTGAACTAAAATGAGTCAACAATATCATAACAGGCAACGAATAGATTATATACATTTTAAACATAACAATTTAATGGTAACTAATAATTATCATGATGACTTAATTAACGCAAATAACGGTGATAATAATGAATGTCGATCCAAACATAACAAAATATGTTATCAAAGCAAAGATAGTAACTGATGGTGTTGTTGAAAAGCCCGATGTTGTTGGTGCAATATTCGGGCAGACTGAAGGATTATTGGGTGAGGAATTAGATTTAAGAGACTTACAGAAAAGTGGCAAAATTGGTAGAATAGAGGTTGAGATAGATACCAAGAAAGGAAGAACAGAAGGATTTGTACTGATACCTTCTGGGCTTGACCAGGTTGAAAGTTCAATACTCGCTGCTGCCCTTGAAACCATTGACAGGATAGGCCCATGCAAGGCAAAGGTAGATATAGAGGACGTTGAAGATGTACGTATTAACAAAAGGGATAAGGTAATCCAGAGGGCTGAAGAACTATACAAAAAAATGGGAACCAACGGAAAGAGCCTCAGTGAAAGTATAATACAATCTGTTCGTGAAGAGGTTGAGAAAAAAGAAATTTTATCCTACGGGGAGGAACATCTTCCTGCGGGCCCAGCAGTGGGTACTTCTGATTCAATCATAGTGGTCGAGGGAAGAAATGACGTACTCAATCTTCTCAGATACGGTATAAAAAATACCATTGCCGTTCAGGGAACCAGCGTTCCAAAAACTGTGAAGGAACTTTCAAAGGCGCGGACGGTAACTTTATTTGTTGATGGAGATCATGGAGGTGAGCTTATAATAAAGGAAATGCTCCAGGTTGCAGATGTAGATTTCATAGCAAGGGCGCCCCCAGGAACAGAAGTCGAGGAACTCACATATAAACAGATAGTCAAGGCTTTAAAATATAAAGCCCCTGTAAATCAGTACCTTGAATCACATGGCATGATTGAAGAACTCAAAGAATTCACAGAAAAGAATAATCGGGCTGTGTCTGATATGAATGTGAATATAGAGGAAAAGCCAGAGAAAGCAGAACCCCAGAAGGAAAAAGAGCCTAAACATGTAGAGCAAAGTGAACAGGTAACAGCGATTGAAGAGGAAGAGATAAAAGATATTGACGACCCACGCTTTGTTAGAAATAAATTAAATGAGTTATATGAAAGTAAGGCAGTTGAAATATATGATAATACATCAAATCCTGTTGCAAGATACCCGATTTCAGATGCTGTTGAACTCATGCAGAGTGTAAAAAACGCATACATAATAATAAGCGGTGGTGTTATATCCCAGAGATTTGTTGATATAGCTTTCAACATGGGTGTCAAATCCATTTACGGCATGAAGATGGGACATGTAACAAAAAAGCCAGACGGAATCAGGGTGGTTACATGGGACCATATGTGAATTACAGCGAATACCCGGATACCTCATATATTAAAATACCAACAAGTCCGCTGGAAAGGGTTATAGGTCAGGGGGAGGCTGTACGGCTCGCACTTATAGCAGCCAAACAGAGAAGGAATCTTCTTCTTGTTGGACCACCCGGAGTTGGAAAATCTATGATAGCCCAGGCCATGTCTTTTTATATCAGTAGACCAGAGGAAGAAATAAGGGTGGTACATAACCCTTCATACCCGGAGCGGCCATTCGTAGAGGTAAGAACCATTAGCGAAATCGAGAAGGAAAAGCATGAAATGAATTCTATAGAGGGAGATATTATAGACCCAAAGGATGCACCGGATAACGTTGCCCAGAGACTTGGGTATAAATGTCCACACTGCGGTTTTTATTCACCACCCACAGAAAGTGTATGCCCTAACTGCAACAACAGCAAGGCGGCCAACAATACCCAGGGTCCATTCAATGATGTTTTCAATGTAATAGGCGTGGCCTTTGGTGTGAATAACAATAATGAAAGGGTGACACAGACCAGAAAAGTCGGTGACAGGGAAGAAATAGTTGTGTACGAAAAATACGGCGACAAAATAAGAGTGCTCGATGAAAAAACACTGGAGCGCCGCCGCAAACTGGAAAAGAAAAGCCCCAGTAAGGTAATTGTCCCGATAGATAGAAACCCATTTGTACTTGCAACAGGTGCAAGCGAGACCGAACTTCTCGGAGATGTGAGACATGACCCATACGGTGGGCATCCACAATTAGGAACAATGCCCTATGAGCGTGTTGTTGCAGGTTCTGTCCATATGGCACATGAAGGGGTTTTATTCATAGATGAAATTACACATCTGGGAAAACTTCAGCGTTTCATCCTTACTGCAATGCAGGAAAGGAAATTTCCTATAGTGGGAAGAAATCCACAAAGTGCCGGTGCAAGCGTAAAGGTTGATGATGTGCCTACGGATTTTATTCTTGTTGCTGCGTGCAATATTCAGGATTTACAGTACATACTGAGTCCATTACGTTCAAGAATTGTTGGAAATGGATATGAAATTTTAATGGAGAACTCTATGCCTGATACAAAAGAGAATAGAGTAAAGTACCTGCAATTTATTGCTCAGGAAATTAATATGGACGGAAAGATTCCAAATATGGCAATTGATGCGACTGATATTATTATCAATGAAGGCAGAAGGAGAGCTCTTGAGGATCATAAAAGCAATGCTCTGACACTTAAACTCAGAGAACTTGGAGGGCTGATAAGGGCATCAGGGGATATGTCAGTGGAAAATGGGCATAAATTAATAGAAAAATCAGATGTAAAAGAAGCTCTGTCGCTTTATGTTCCTGTAGAAGAAAAAATCAAAAAATACTATGGTAGCATGACAAATGCAATAGGTGAAGAGGCCACAGGTTCCCAGAAAGGTGAATATTATAATTATTATAACTATAGCGAGGACAGATCTTACCAGTGAACCATATTAAAATTTTGATACGTTTAGATATTTTATAATTTAATTTTATTACAGGAGTACTTTATTATAGAAACTCATTTAATCTGTTATCTGAAAATTATATAAATAAAATATCTGCAGGGCAAAAGGATTAATACATTGTAATTATGGTGTTTAAATGGCAATTTTCTTGTTATTTTTAACGGTCTTCGTGGCACTATTCGCAATTATAAATCCAATAGGTGCAGTGCCGATACTCATTACCCTTACTGATGGATACAGTCTTAAGGAAAGAAAAGAAGTTATACGTAGAAGCGTTTACATGGCGGCTGGAATGCTCTTCGGTTTTATGTTTCTTGGAGTGTATATTTTTGATATTCTCGGGATCAGCATATATGATTTCGAAATAGCAGGTGGTATATTGCTTTTCAAGGTGGGTTTTGACATGCTTCAGGGCAAAACCTCACAGACAAAAATTACAAATGCTGAGCAGCAGGATTCCGCTGACAGGGAAGCTATAGCAATTGCACCTATTGGAACCCCTCTTCTGGCAGGACCGGGTTCCATAACAACAGCTATAATATATTTCAATGGGACCGGGATAGATATACTTTCAAGGGGAATGGTAATTGCTGCGGTGATTCTTGTGCTCATACTTGCATTCATTATACTGAAATATTCACTGCCAATCTTTCAGAAGATAGGGAAAACAGGGTCAATTGTAATATCAAGGATAATGGGATTGCTATTGACTGCTATAGCCGTTGATTTGATTACAACAGGCATTATTCATATTTTTCTTTGAACCGGTTTATAAGTGAGATAAATTCAGTTGTCTCAATCTGCCCCGGGGCTGTTTTACCCTTATAAGATGCGTAGGCATAATCAGAAACTATGCCTGCAGAGACCAGTCTTAGAAAGCCATTGTTTTCACCCATTGGTATATACGCAAGTTTAACATTGTTTTCAGTTTTATAGTGATATAAATAAGCCAGGTCATCAAGAAATTTCTCCTTATCTGTATAGGCTATTGCTATCTTATATATATCCGGCGTGAATTGTGATATATCCCTTAATAAAAAACGCACATTGTCTTTATTGGCACCGTGATATGATACCATCAAATTTGTTTTACTGAAGAAATCCCTTCTGAACTGAAAAGATTTTATATCAACATCTACAATGGGTGGCGAATAATTCATAGCAGTACTATAAATTTTATTTATTTCTTGAATTTTGCCAGATCTGAATGTGAATATGTAATCAATACTATTTGTATTCAAATATTCGAGAATTTTTCTTAAATTTGCGGTGGTATGGCACTTAAAGAGATCATATCTTATTTCATAGTGGTCCGAATAATCTTTTAATCCATTTTCAAATTCGAACTCCATTTGTTTAAAATCATCAAAAAAAATGGATGTGTATACTTTACATGTTATTCCAGGCATAATAAAGTATTTCAGTATAATATAAAAATTATCCACTATACATAATATAATAAACCTTTTTACGTAGAATATTATATCCACGCATGGATATGATAGAGATTAAGAAAGGGGGTAAATATACAGTTGTTTCATCGAGTGGAGATGATAAACCCCTGATAACAGAGGGGGAATATTTCGGTTATGCAATTTTAGGGGAAGATGGCTCTCTGGTATTCAAAATTGATTCTGATGGAAAATCAAAATTGAGACTTATTCCTGTAAGTTCAGTATCGTATATAGAATTCGATGAGGAAAATGTAATTTCTAAAAATAAGGAGGAGGACAGAGGAAAAACAACATATTTTAACTAAATTTCGGAAATAAATCCATTTATATCACTTTGACAGATAATATTTTTATATTTATTAAAAATAGGTTATGATGCTTTTGGATAAATCTGTGAGGTCCGTTATTATAGTTGGTGGGGGAAGTACCGGATGCAGCATAGCATACAACCTTGCTATAAAAGGTGTAAAGGTGACATTGCTGGAACGGGAAAATATTGCATCTGGAAATACTGGAAAATCCAGTGCACTGGTCAGGACCCACTATAGCAATAAACTAATTGCGACTATGGCATTATATTCCTTAAATCAGTTCAAGAATTTTAGCAAGATTGGTTATTCAGGATTCACCAGAACTGGGATGATATTTCCATTTACCGGGAGCAATGCTGAAACTGCAAGAAAAAACCTAGAGATGCTGCTTGAGGTTGGAATACCGGAGGATGAAATATCTATATCTAAGGTAAGGGAATTTTTCCCAGATATTGATTATGGAGATTTTGATTACATACTTTATGAACATGATAGCGGATATGCGGACCCTGTTGCAACTGCCTTTGCATATGCAAACGCAGCGAGAGAACTGGGTGCAGAGATACTCACAGGCATGGTGGTTACAAAAGTTGAGAACAACCAAAAAGGTGCATCCGTTTATCTTTCATCAGGAAAAAAATACAATGCTGATGCGGTTATACTAGCAACGAACACTTGGACAAATAATCTTCTTCAATCTTCTGGTATTGATACAAGTATGTTACTTCCATTATATGCATCGATACATGACATTATATACATCAGGAGACCAGAGAGGTACCACGGACTAAAACCAACACTATGGGACCCACAAAAGTTGGCATATTATAAAATGGAAGGTGAAACTCTCACAGCAATCGGTAGTCTGGATCCTCATATAGATGAACAAATGTTTGACATCAGTAAAAGTATCGAAGATCATGTTACTGATATTTACATAGAAGAATATCTCGCTAAAATAACAGAGAGAATTCCCTCAATGGGTGATGCATCAGTGGTTGCTGCTATATCAGGTCTCTATGATATGTCACCTGATGGCCAAGCCATTATTGATTCCCTAGCAACATCAGGAATGGAGAATGTGTTTATATGTGCTGGATTGAGTGGACATGGATTCAAACTTTCCCCTGCATACGGGATTATTGTTGCTGATATGGTAAGAGGTATGGCACCGGAGAATTCATTATTTGACTGGTCGAGTTTTTCTATGGCAAGATTCAAAAACGGTAAAGGCATAAAATCTATGTACTCAGGTATAGGTACAATATACTGAAACATATCAAACAAAATTGATAAGCCATCGGAGGGATTCGATCCCCCGACCTGCTGATTACAAATCAGCCGCTCTACCATGCTGAGCTACGATGGCGCAGTTAGTGTATTTAAAATTCTTATATAAAATTTTTATTTATTTTAGGTAAAA
>JAKAAU010000062.1 GCA_021802165.1 Thermoplasmata archaeon | reverse complement strand
GAGGAGAATCAAATGTAATATCTTTTCAATTTTTTATAGATATTTTCGTCCTTTACCAGTGCTTTCAGTTTAGCCAGAACCCTCTCATGATCGTAATTAAATTTTTTCACAGTTATTGTTTCATTTTCTGTATCTATCACCGCATAGGATGGCTTTCCTGAAAAATCCCTGGGCTGCCCGGCACTGCCCGGGTTTATTATTTTATTCCTGTAAACCATCATAAAATGTGTGTGGCCAACCAGTATGTATCTATACTTATCAAAAAACTGCTTATCCCTGAAAACCCTTTCTGCCTCATTGGCAAAGAGATATCCGTCCAGATTATTATATGGAGATGCATGTACCAGATATGCCAGGCCATTTCCTGTATCCAGTTCATAATTAAGGTGAAATGTTTTCAAGAAATCCATATCAGTTTTACCCAGAAGTTTCATGCTTATGTTTTCTCTAGTATAATCGCTCAACTCCAGCATATCGAAAGAACAGTTGCATGAAGCCCCTGTAATAACTGCATTATCATGATTTCCCATTATATTTACATCACTGTTGCTTTTCAGGAAATCTAGAACCTTTTCCGGTTCCGGACCGTAATCAACAGCATCCCCCAGGAAAACCATTTTATCGTAATTTTCATTACCCACCAGTGCTTCCAGGGCATCAAAGTTTCCATGCACATCAGATATCACAAGAAGTTTCATATATCTGTTATCATAATTATATATTTATTCTATATGTTAATTTTTACATATGAATAATTATTTATATATAATTTTAATTTTGTATTGAATGGAAAAAATCACAGACCTGAATATTTATAAAATGCTTTCAGATGAGTTGAGGCTTAAAATATTAAAGATGCTATCCGTAAAAAACATGGCGGTTGGGGAAATAGTTGAAAAAACAGGTATAGATCAACCGCTTATTTCCCATAAACTTAAGGAACTTAGGGAAAACGGTTTAACAGTAAGTTACCGATCTGGAAAAAATATAATATATTCACTGTCCAGTGATTCCTTAAAAGAGGTTATTTCGGTGGTTGAAGCTGCCGGGAGTAAAATTGACTACGTTTGCAACTGCGTTGAATGTAAAGAGAATGATTAATGACATTATTATTTTACCTTTCCCTGCTTATTTTTGCAGTTACACTTCTGATGGTTCTCATCAAACCCAGAAATATAGGAATAGGATATTCCGCAATGGCCGGTGCCGCCATCACACTGGTTCTGGGTATTTCAACAATAAGCGATATAATACAGGTGTGGGATATAGTGTGGAATGCAACATTCACATTCATAGCCGTAATTATTATCTCACTCATACTTGATGAGGCAGGATTTTTTGAATACATAGCATACAAAATCGCAGTATATTCCAGGGGAGGTGGAAAAAAGCTCTTCATCCTGATAATACTTCTTGGGTCACTTATATCCGCCGTTTTTGCTAATGATGGGACAGCGCTTATACTTACACCTATTGTCTATTCTATACTCTACAGATCAGGCACCCCAAGAGACAGGATCCTGCCCTTCATAATGGCAACAGGCTTCATTGCAGACACATCCAGCATTCCATTTATAGTGAGCAACCTTGTAAATCTTGTTACTGCAGGCTACTTCCACATTACATTTTCAAGATACACAGAAATCATGCTGATCCCTGATGCCGTTTCTATTGCTGCAAGCATACTGGTTCTCTACCTGTATTACAGAAAAACCATAGTTAAGGATTTCCATATTGACATGAACTTTGACCCGTCATCTTTTATAAAGGATAGGCGGATATTTATTCTTGCTTTTCCGCTTATAATATTGCTTATGATCCTGTATTTCATTTCAGGATTCGTTGATGTACCAATTTCATTTATAGCAATTCCATTTGCCGTGTTTTTTTATGTGCTTGCAAGAACGGGTGGAAAAATTGATGCGAATCATGTGATCAAAATTGCGCCCTGGCAGGTTGTGTTCTTCTCACTGGGAATGTATATAATAGTATTCGGTGTGAGCAATAATGGTCTTGATGCGATATATATTAGCATACTGAATTACTTTACCATGTTTCCTGGGCCCCTGCCGGTAATTTTCAGTGGATTTTTCTTTGCATTAAATGCCGCCTTCATGAATAATTTGCCATCTGTTATGATCGGGGATATAGCGATATCTGGCCTTGTGCACCCCGGGGCTCTTATGTACGCAAACATTATAGGAAATGATATTGGCCCAAAATTTACCCCAATCGGTTCACTGGCAACGCTACTGTGGATTTATACTCTGGAAAGAAAAAATGCAATCAAAATTTCCGTGGCATATTACATGAAAACCGGGTTTATACTGGCCGTCCCCGTGCTTTTTATGACCCTGTTATCACTTTATCTGACATTAATGCTGGGAGACCCAATCCCATGAGTCATGAAGTAAAACGTTAGATTCATAGGTAATAATTATCACATGACAGAGATATAATGTGGCACTGTGTAATTTCTGTCCTTAGAAGGTCAAATGATGCGTCTGGCAGGTGGAGATTTATAAGCCAGAAAATTATTTCATTGTGTGTTTAATGAGCTTATAATTGATTTAAGGTCCTCATCCGAATAAACCATGTTGTTGTTCTTTATTTGGGCCAGAATTTTTGATAGCCCACTATCATCCAGATTAATGCCCATTGCCATGAGTTTTTCACGAAGTGCGTGTTTTCCTGAATATTTATCAATTGTAAAGGAACGCTGCATGCCCAGCATCGCCGGGTCCATAAATTCGTATGTGCTGGCATTGCTGATTATTCCATCCACATGTACCCCTGACTTGTGGGTAAAAGCGTAGTCGCCGGTAATAGCATAATTTGGAGGTAGTTTTATGCCGCTGTACTCTTCAACTCTCCTGGAGATAGTTTTCATCATTAACAGATTTGCCGCATCTATATTCATATGATATTTCATAAGGACAGCCATGGTCTGGGTGGGTATTATGCCTACCCTCTCTCCAAGGCCATTGACAGTAGTGTGGACTATGCTTGCGCCAGATTCCAGCGCTGCAAGACCGTTTGCAGGGGCTATTCCCATGTCATTATGCCCGTGGAAATCGTATTCAACGCCATTTATATCAGAGATGTTATTGAAAATGAATCTTGTTTTCTCCGGGGTAAGAATCCCCAGTGTATCTGCAATTGACACCCTGTCAGCACCTGCCTCCACAGCAGTTTTTATAACGTTCCTGAGAAAATTGATATCTGTTCTGGATGCATCCTCTGCTGTAAACCTTACAGGAATACCTGTGGAGGCTGCATAGCTTATTGAATCATAGATAATGTCCATGGCCTCAGTCTTGCTTTTATGCGTTTTGTAGCGTAAATGCATGTCACTAACCCCGTAAAAAATTGCAATTCTGTCCACGTTCAATGAAGCCGCTGAATCGACGTCTGAAGCCACAGCCCTGCTGTGCGCGATTATTTCCGATTTAATAATACCGGATGCTTTCAAATCCATGATCTCCTTTATTGCAGAGTATATATCCTCTGACACCAGTGGATGCCCCGCCTCTATCATGGCCACTTTAGCATCTGAAAGCATTCTTGCAATTTCCACCCTCTGCCTTCTGTTGAAAAGCACACCAGGGGTTTGCTCCCCTTCTCTTAATGTTGAATCCAGTATCCCTGCCTTTACAGTCATTTTATCAAAAGTATATTAAAAACAAATAAATAAAATTTTCGTATTATTTTTACTAATTTCGTATAATACAGTATTCTGATTCTAGAAAAAGAATTTTAACCAGTTATTATTACATGAACCATGATACTGGCAGTGGACGGAGGAGGCACTAAGACGGCCGCAATAATAGTTGATGAAGATTCTGGAAAATTAATAGGGACCGGAGTTTCAGGACCCAGCAATGTAAGGAGTGTTACTGCTGTTACCTCCAGAAAAAATATACTCAAGGCCATAAAAAATGCAGAAAAGATGGCAGGAATGGTTCAGATTTCTGATTCCATTTACGGGATAGCTGGATACGGGGATTCCATAGCTGCGACGGCAGAAATCAATTCCATAATAGAGTCTATAGACAAACTTTCGCCTGCAAATCCTGTAATAACAAACGATGGGGAGGCTGCTGCATATCTAATCACAATGGGCAATGATGGAATAGTAACTGCAGTAGGCACCGGGTCTGTTGGCGCATATATTAAAGATGGGGTGCTGCACAGGGTTGGGGGATGGAGCTACCTAACTGATGATGCTGCTTCAGGGTACTGGATTGCCAGAAAGGGCCTGGAAATGGCAGAAAAGAGCTATGATGGCTTCATTGAAAAAACCACACTTATTCAAAAATTTGAGGATTACTTTAAATTACCACTACGTGACCTTGTTGCTGATATGGAATCGCATTTCAATAAGAGGATTATGGCATCACTGGCAATGATAGTTGACAGGGCTGCATCAGAAGGGGATCGAATTTCAAATGAAGTTCTGGAACTAGCAGCAGGGGAAATAGAAATTATGATAGATGGCATGAAAACAAAATTTGATGTTCCTGTTAACACCGGATGCATTGGAGGAGTCATGCAATCTTCAAAAATAAGGGGGCTACTTACAGACAAATATGAAAATTTAAAGGTTTTTTATGGCTACCACGTTGCCATCGGAAATGCAATGCGGCTCATGAATAAACGTGATGAACATACGAGGGATTCCCTTGTTTCACAGCTTGATGATACAATACCGAAATTGTCAAGGACTGAAAAAGATTTATTATTTATCAAATAATATCTTTTTTTAAAAAGATATATATAAATACAATATATGTATTATTAGTGCGATGAAATACCATCTATCTGATATGCTAATACTGGAGCAGGTCTCCACGGAACCTAAAAAACCGTACAGAATAATTAAGGGCATTATTTTAAAATTTCAAATGGATTATAAACCGAGCACCGGTATGATTTACCCGGCTATAGATCGCCTGCTCAAGGCAGGATTCATAAAAAAAACACCGGAGGGGTTTATAATAACGGAGGCAGGGAAGGAATACCGCAAAGATAACCAGGAAAACTATGATATTCTCACATCAAATTTTATGGATAACAAGCTCTTTTTCAGAAACCTGAGAAAAGCCATAAAGGATTTGATCAACAGCATCAAAGAGGCTGACAAGGAATATATAAAATCGCACCAGGATGAAATAATAGAACAGATAGGCAATATTGCTGAGAAAGTCAGGAAAAGGGGATGAACTGAAAATGGAATACAGTATTGAGATAGATAAATTAACAAAAGTATTTAACGGCAAGATTAAGGCAGTGGATGCTGTTAGCCTTAAAATTAAAAAAGGCGAAATATACGGGTTGCTGGGACAGAATGGGGCAGGGAAATCAACACTTATAAAAATGCTTACCGGGAGCCTGAAACCAACATCAGGTTCTGCAAAAATAGCAGGATTAGACCTTAATGATGATTCAATGAAAATCAGGAGGATAACAGGAGTTGTCCCACAGGACCTCACCACTGATGGGGATTTAAGCGGAAGGGAAAACCTGAAACTTATCGCAGATCTCTATGACATACCAAAGAAAGAGGCACTTGAAAGGATAGATGTACTTCTTCATATGGTGGATCTTTACGATGTCAGGGATAGACATGCTGATAATTATTCAGGTGGCATGAGAAAAAGACTGGAGCTTGCATGCGGGTTAATGAATACCCCGGAAGTCCTGTTTCTCGATGAGCCTACCCTAGGGCTTGACGTAACTACGAGAGAACATCTATGGAAGTATATAAGGACAGTCCAGAAAGAATTTGGGATTACCATAATACTTACCTCACACTATCTGGATGAGGTTGATGCGCTGGCAAATGAGCTTTCAATTATCGATCATGGAAAAATTGTGATATCCGGAACATCTGATGAGTTAAAGAAGAGCCTAAAGGGAGATATAATTACAATGAGGGTTAAATCTGATAAGGAGTATGAAGTGCTTCAGGGTTTTCCGGAGGCCATAGAAATAAAACGCATGGAAACTGGAGATACAAGGATGAAGGTCAATAATTCAGATGAGGTGCTTCCTAAACTGATGAAATTCCTCTCGGAACATAACATCTCACCAGAATCGATCAACATAAGAAAGCCCTCGCTGGATGAGGTGTTCATAGAGTATACTGGGAGGAACATTGACTCCGAGTCGGGCAATGTGGACTATGCTAAATTAATGATGGGGAGGAGATAAAAATGGGTGGTTTGATTCCCCTTACTGTAAGGGATTTAAAAAGATGGTACAGGAATCCTGTTTCGGCTATTGTGGGGGTCATACAGCCTATATTCTGGATTGTACTATTCGGCAGTGCCTTTGATATTGCTAAATTTGGGGGGCTGGGTGCCTCAGTTAACTTCTTTGAAGGGGCGCCGGATTATATTACATATCTCATGGGTGGAATACTGACAATAATCGGACTTTTCACCGGCATGTTCTCCGGTGTCAACATAATATGGGACAGAAGACTGGGAATACTTCAGAGATTTCTTATTGCCCCCATAAACAGGGCATCCATAGTTTTTTCAAGGATACTTTCATCAGTAGCCAGGATACTTGTGCAGATTGTTATCCTGTTTGTTGTAGCATTTCTTATCCCTGATGGACTTAAACTGCAACATGGTATAGACGCACTTGACATAGTGGTTCTAATTTCTGCGGTTCTGATGATTTCATTCATATTTTCATCGCTTTTCAGCATTATTGCAGTTCGTACCACAAAAATGGAATCTATTTTCGGAATCGTCAACCTGATTAATTTACCTCTCATGTTCGCAAGCTTTGCAATATTTCCACCGGATTTAATGGCAGGATGGCTTGAACATGTAGCGAGGTATAATCCGGTATCCTGGTCAGCACAGTCTATAAGAATGGTCCTGATAAATGGAACCCTCAATGCAAGCCAGGCACATACTGTACTTATCTACATGTTAGGACTCTTGGGATTGAGTGTGTTCATGCTCATCTTGACCTATGTTGTATCTAATAAAGAGATACGGGGATAATCAGTGAATGAGAGTCCCGTCACATTTTTTATTATAAAGAATATTTTTATACTCGTTTAAGTTGAAACCATTTACCACGAATATTTTTATTCCTGCCCTTTTGGCTATTGTCAGGGATGTTATATCCATAAAAACGTTTGTTCCGGCTCCAGTTGAGTTCTGTATGGAAAGGGAAATGGCATCATTATATGATAATTCTGAATATTTTATCGCATCAGGGTCTGTCTTTGGGTCCGCCGAGTATACTCCATCAACAGAGGTTGCATTTATAAGTATTTTTGATCCTATTCTCTCTGCAAGGAGGGTTGACACCGTATCTGTTGTATGCCCGGGTTCTGTGCCTCCCATGACAACATATCTGTAATTATGTATCATCTCTGCAGCATCGTTGATTGTTGTGGGGATTTTTGAATTTACATCATCAAAAAAGGTTGTCATGGCAAGTGCATTTATTCTGGTTGCATTTATGCCTATCTCATCTAGTATGTTGTCGTTGACATTATATTTTTTTAAATCAGATATGTATGTTCTTGCGAGCTTCCCGCCGCCCACAACTATCCCGAATTTATCGTATGTGGAAATAAGCTTCATTGTTTCAGAAAATTTTTCCATTAATTCCAGATTAAGCCTGTCCTTTGATATTATTGATCCGCCAAGTGATATAACAACACTATTCATTTGATTTCATTAAGGTTAAATATTATTATAAAATTTTCTATAATGGACGACGAGGATTATAAACGCTATGAATTTAGAAAAGCCATGGAGGAACTGTCTGAACTTCATGGGCGTGGAACGGAATTAATATCACTTTATATTCCTCCCGACAAGCAGATTTCGGATGTTGTACAGTATTTAAGGGAGGAATTCTCTACATCTTCAAACATAAAATCAAAAACCACCAGGAAAAATGTACTCGGTGCAATAGAATCAATAATGTCCAGATTAAAGTACTATAAACAGCCACCTGAACATGGCCTGGTATTCTTTGTGGGGCATGTTGCAACACGAGGGGATCAGACAGAGATGTATACAAAGATT
>JAKAAU010000061.1 GCA_021802165.1 Thermoplasmata archaeon | reverse complement strand
GATTCAACCAGAAGTGAAATAGAATTCATGGACCCTTATATGCCAATTGATATAGAACCACGTGTTTTCACAATAAATAGGATATACGAAATGGCAAAAGGCAGAAGAAAAATAATAGAAGAAATAGTAAAAATAGCAAAATCCTTGCTGGCAACTATGAAATATTTAATAATTTAATTAAATTATATAAAATAGATTAATAACAATAAGTAAAGATGCTGCTGGAATTTTGTTTATAATATTTATTTTATTTTTATCCATTAAATTGACAGCAACTTAATTAATATTGTTGCAATTTAATGGTATGAAAGTTATAGCAGCACCTGGACCGGTTTGCTACCCTCTGGTAGCAGCAATGATGGAACGTAAAGATATCGATATAGAATTCAAAAAATCTTCAGAAATAGGCAATGATAAGCCTGATGTTGTTCTGGATTCAACTGTTTCTCTTGTGAAGAGTGGATTGCCAATAGACTATGTAACCATAAATGGGCTATCAAGGGTTGCCCCTAAACTTGGATATAAGGTAGGGATGACCAGAAAGGGTGGAGCCGCTGATATTCTCTTCCGTGCATACGTTGGTGAATCCAAAAAGGATGTGGAAATAGAATATTTTGAAAATATGAGTGACCTGATGGGAGCACTGAATTCCAATAAGGTAGATACCGTAGTCGTGCCCGCTATTGATAATTCAGGCGTGAGCATAGAAGAATACATGAAGAAGATAAATGTAAATATCCCGGGAAGTTGCGGAGCAACTGTATACAATAACGAGAAGGAATTTGTTGATGCGTATAATCTGGGCATTAAACTATTAAAAGAAAAGCCCGAAGAGGCAGCAAAATTTGTTGTGGAACATTTACCCATGCAATTCCCTGTGGAATTCGTAGCTAACACTATGAAAAACTCTAATTTAAATGTCCACAAACCGGAAAATTATGACGTTTTTGTAAATTTAGTTAAAAAATATTCTTCCCAGTGAAGATAAAAATTAATAATTTACTTTGAAAAATTAATATTTTATATTGTATTTTTAAATACTTCATTTACATTAAGCTTTTATGTGGGACTACATAAACAAGGTATTCGATAATTACCCGGCGGAAAAGAAAGTGGTGCAAAAAATGCTTAAAATAGGCATATCGGTAAAAATTCTATATGATGAGCCGAAGTTATTCTGTGAATCAATTGAGATTAAGCCAAATTCAATAGCCCGGGCTTTCCATGTTGATCGAAGGGTAATTGTCAATATGATCCAGAAAATTATAAATGACCCTGAGCTTTTTGATTTTTTCAGCAATCTGGAGCCCATGTCAAATTTTGAAAATTCTGGTTCAAAGATGGGATTCGGGGTGATTGAAATTATCCCTACGGATGCATCTATGCCCGGTATTATAGCAGGCGTAATGAATGTACTTGCCGAGAGTGGCATATCAGTAAGGCAGTTCATAGCCGATGACCCTGACCTCGTGGACAATCCGCGTGCAATTATTGTCACAACAAATACCATAACAGGAGATGTGCTTAACGGCATTAAAAAAGCCAGAGGAGTAAAGGCCGTAATGTTGCTTTAATAAAGAAAATTATTCTTGAAATTATTGAATAAAATCTTCAAGTCTATCTCCGTACAGTATTTCTATTATTTCTCTTATTTTTTGTTCAACGGCATTGTATGATTCGCCATATACATTTACATGCCCCATTTTTCTCTTTCCTCTCACTTCACTTTTATGGTACCAGTAAATATTTGTATTTCCGAGGTTTAATACCGGCCCTATCTTTTCTCTAATATCAGTTCCTATAATGTTAACAATCCCTGAGGGCACAAACAGATCAGGCCGGACTATATTCATTCCAGCAACAGCCAGTATATGTTCTTCAAACTGGGAAATAGAACTGCCGGTTAAAGTATGGTGGCCTGTGTTATGAACCCGTGGTGCGTACTCATTGATTATAACTTTTCCATCCACCACGTAATATTCTATTCCCATGACACCTATATATTCCAGGGAATCCATAAGTTTTTTCGCAATATCGATCATCTCAATGGTGTTGCCTATGGGGGAGATATTGTAAATTAGTATTCCATTCTGGTTGTAATTAAATGATGGTTCAAAATGGTAAAATTTGCCATTTGCATCCCGGACCGCTATAATAGAAGCTTCATATTTATAATCAATAAATTTTTCCACCACGTACGGAATATCCGGATGTTCTTCAAATCTGGAACTGTTATCAATAAAATATTGATTTTTCCCATCATAGCCACCCTTGCAACTTTTTATTACTGCTTTGCCAAAATTTTTTGCCTTATTGAATGCATCCCTGTAAGTTTCGGCATATTCGTAATCTGCGATGGGAAATCCATGATCTTTCAGGTATTTCTTTTCAAGTGACCTGTCCTGTTTAAGCTCAACCGCCTTAATAGAAGGCCTTAATTTTCCTTTGCTATCTGCATATTCCAGTATATTTTTATCGATATGTTCGAATTCGTAGGTTACATAATCACAGGAATCAACAAATTCTTTATACTGTGAAACATCAAAGAATTTATCGGCAATAAAAGCGGATGGGCCTTTATTATCATCTATCACATAAAATTCTATGGGGTATCTTCTCATAGTGTTTATCATCATATATCCGAGTTGCCCGGAACCAATAATTCCAACTTTCATAGTTTATCACCTAAAACGGTATCCCGCTGGTTGTCTATAAATGCCTGCAGCATTTCCTTTATTTTAGGATATTTTATTGAAAGAATCCTTACTGCAAGGAGGGCAGCGTTCCTTGCTCCATTGATGGATACTGTAGCTACAGGAACTCCTGGGGGCATCTGCACTATTGAGAGAAGAGAATCAATGCCGTTCAATGCCTTTGATTGCACCGGAACCCCGATAACTGGCAACGTTGTCATTGAAGCCACCATGCCTGGCAAATGTGCAGCTCCGCCTGCTCCAGCTATAATAACTTCTATATGATTATTTATGGCATTACTGGCATATTCCAGCATAAATTCCGGCGTCCTGTGTGCGGATACAATCCTGTATTCCACTTCAATGCCAAAATTTTTTAACTCATTAACTGCGTCCTGCATTACGGGAAAATCTGACCTGCTTCCCATTATAACTGCAACTTTCATGATTCATCATTAATATGACACTAATAAAAATTTAGATGGTTTAAATTTTTACAGGAATTCTGTTTCGTTTTCGAGAATATAGTTTTCAATAACCCTTCTACCGCTTTTCATGGCCTCAAGTATATCGTACTGGCTGCTGTCATATAACTTGAAATCATAGTGATCCATATCTTTGAATTCTATTCCTGCTTTCTCTGCTAGCCTCCGGTACCCGGTTACCCTTGACCTCTCAAGGCTATTAAGGGAATTATTGCTCATAATAACCTTATTTTTTTCAGCTATTCTCAGGGCATCATCGAAATATCTGTATATATTCGTATCAATTGATACATCCCCCATATCCAGAATATCCGGATATACCTTATCAGGAAGGCAAAATATTCCTGTATTTGAGGATTCGTGCCTTATTTCTATTCCATACTTTTCAAGCATTGACCTGTAATACTCTATCAGTGGCGTAAAATCACGTTTTTTGTATTTATCAATTATTTCGTTGAATTGCCCTCCAAAGCTTGATTCTTCATATATAATAGGTTTGAAGCCTTTGTTTGCAGAGTATAAGGCTGCTTCCAGCCCTTTTATTCCAGAACCAACTATAGCAATTTCACCATGGTATTTCCTGCCAGGTTGTATTGTCTCTTCAATTCCTGTGTACGGATTAATGGTACATCTAACTTCTGCGTTGGCCAGATTTCTGCATGCCTGGTTGCATCTTATGCATACCCTGTATGGCATTTTCATTTTAATTTTTACAGGCGTATATGGATCTGCAAGGGCCTGCCTGCCCAGTACAACAAAATCAGAAACGGTTAAAGCTTTTTCTATATCTTCCATGGATCTTATGGAACCTACAAGCATTGTATTTTTATCAAGTTTTTTCTTAAGCTTTGCACCTATATGCACGTTGTCATAGTAGAAAGAGGCAGAAGACCCCGGTGGTGCAAACCTCCCGGAAGAAAAATGCACATAGTCCATATTTTCCAGCCTGGATGCCACATCTATTCCGTAATCAGCATCATACCCATCCTCGTCATCCTCATAGAGGCTTAGCCTGATTCCTAAAGGCATATTGAGTTTTGATTTTATAGCACTGGAAATCTCATTTATTATCCTTATCCGGTTTTCTACAGAACCGCCATATTCATCAGTCCTTTTATTCAGTGCAGGTGAAATAAATTCCTGAAGAAGGTACCCGTGCGCACCATGGAGTTCTATTCCATCAAATCCGGCCCGGTATGCAAGTTCAGCAGCGTTTACAAACTTCTCCTCCACTTTTTTGATATCATCTTTTGTCATTTCTTCAGGTATACTTCCGATATAATCAACGCTGGAAGGAGCGAATATTTTACCGGTGTTATAATGTGGATTCGCCTTTCCCCCGGAATGTACAAGCTGGACAAATATTTTTGAACCTGCTGAATGTATTCTTTCCGTTAATCTTGACAGTTTTGGCAATTGTGACCTGGAAAATATTCCCATTTCGTTTGGCGAGCCTTTTCCATTGGAGTCATCTACATAAGCGTATTCAGTGATTATGAGCCCGAAGCCACCACGGGCCCTTTCCTCCAGGTATCTAATATGATTTTCATCTGTAGTTCCATCTGGATTGCAAAGGTTAGAAATCATGGGTGCCATGACAAATCTGTTTTTAATTTCTGCTCCACCAATATTCGCTTTTTCAAAAGGATTCATCTTTTCAGAAGTAAATAATTAAAATAAAGTTTTTGTGTATTTCAATGAAATAAAAAATTTATAAAAATTAAGAAACAACATCTACTGTTGCGCTCATACTAAATGTATGGCTTGATACATGTATGTTGTTGGAGAGGTTAAAATCTGTTACTATGCTTGTAGTTGAATGTGCAGATACTGTCACTGGATGTACAAGAACTATAGTGGCAAAATTATGTGCCAGATGCAAGCTAACTGTTGAGTTTAAGCTATATATACCCTGTAATGATGAATTTATGTATACAGTTACACTTTTGATGTATATCTTCATCATATTATACGAGCCAGCATGTACAGACAGGTTAGACAGAAACGCTGCGTTGCTTGCATTTAAATTCAGTATATTTACAGTCTTATCATGTAGTGAGTAATTCGTCCATCCTGTTGAGTTTGAGGATGCATTAACAGAGTGCAATGCAATTGAACTGAATGTAACATTTACATCCATAACTCCTGTAAGACCTGTAGAGGTATCAGCTGCACTTACTTTCATCGTTCCGGTGGTTTCATAATGATAAGCGTAGTAGCTACCGCCTGCTATCACTGCAATTATTATAATTGCCACTATTACTGACATCAATTTTTTTGATTTCATAAGCTTAAAGTGAAATTTTAGTATATAAGTGTTTATATTTACTTATAGCGATAAAAAGTTCTGAATTTTAACTTTAACGTATGGAACCTTATTGAAATTATTTATATAGTTTGAATAAATATTTGCACTATGAAATATAATGTTGCCACAAGCCACCCGTTGAGCACAATGGCGGGAATGGAAGCACTGGAAAGGGGAGGCAATGCCTACGACGCCATGCTTGCTTCATCATCTGCCCTCGTTGTCGTCCAGCCCCATTTTAACGGGCTTGGAGGGGATTTATTTGCCACAATAAAGGATAATGGATATTACTGCATCAATGCAAGCGGGTATGCAGCATCCGCAGCGAGCATCGATTTTTATTCCAGAAATGGCTATCAGGAGATACCAAAAAGAGGCAGTCTCTCGTCATTTTCAATTCCCGGACTTGTAGCTTCATGGAAAATTGCTGCGGAAAAATCCGTGATGGGCATAGGTGAAAATTTTAAGAGGGCAATACAGTTCGCAAAGGATGGCTTCGAACCAAGCAGAAAACTTGTAAGAGCAATTAACCGGTTCGATGGAGGGGATGAAGATTTTAATAATATTTATAAGGGCACTGACTCATGGCTTGTACAGAAAAGCCTTGGCAATACTCTTGAAACATTGGTAACGGAAGGGTTAGATTCATTTTATAACGGTAACATTGCTGATAAAATAGAGGCCGATATGAAGGAAAAGGGCGGACTTATCACAAAAAAAGACCTTTTAGATTACAAAGCCTCTATCACAGAACCGGTAAGGGTGAATTACAGGGGGTATAATGTTTATACAAATCCACCTGTTAGCCAGGGATTGACAGCATCTGTATGGCTAAGAGACCTGAATGCCTATGATCTTGCGGGCATGGAGCACCAGGAATATTACGATACTTTGATAAAAACCATGCATGACGCGTACAATATTCGCAGGAAGTACGTATACGATGGCGTGAAATTACCGGAAAACATAGATGACATGAAACCGGATAATGATCAACCGGGAAATCAGAAATCCAATCTTTCCGATACAACTGCATATTCAATTTTCGATGGTGAAATAGAGATTAGTGCTATACAGAGCAATTATATGGGCTTCGGGTCAGGGCATAGCATTAAGGGAACAGGCATAAATATGAACAACAGGGGCAGTTATTTTTCCCTTGACAGTGAAAATAAAAATAGCCTGAAACCTGGCAAAAAAACATTCCACACACTTATGAGCATCCTTGCCTCTGGAAAAAAGGATATAATTTTAGGAACCATGGGAGGTGATGTCCAGCCACAGGTCAATGTCCAGATACTTTCAAGGATTATTGACCTCGGAGGCAATATGCCGGATGCTATAGCTTACCCTAGATTTGCATACCCCGCATCTATTTACGGTGATTCAAAGGTTTATTATGAAAGTACATTGAGGCTTAACCACTATGAACCGGTTGATGACCTTAACGATATGATGGGCCATGCCCAGGGAATATTAATTGATTCTGATTCAGAAGCTGGTGTTGATCCCAGGGGCGATGGGCTACTACATTATATGAAGGAAAAATACTTTAAATAATTTTGTAAATCAGGGTTACCCACCGCTTACAGGGGGGAAAAATGCAACCCTGTCATTTTCATTGAGCGGGAGCCCGGAATAATATTCATTATTTACTGATATGAGCAAATTATTAATGGCTCTCAACTGTGGATATTTGCTGAAAATCTTTTCCCTTAACAGATCCATGTTGCCTGTCTCAAGGTCAAAAACTTCCTGCGGCAACCCGGTTATATCTCTCACATGGGCAAAATAAAGAACTACTATCTTCATCTATTACCTCCAGTATGGCACCCTTGCCTCTACAGCTTTCCTGTACATGCTATCAATTTCACTTTCATCACCGAGCATATCTTTTATGTCGAAATAATCATTTTCCCTTAATAAGCAGGTCTTGAACTGGCCATCAGCCGTGAGCCTCAATCTGGTGCAATGTTTGCAGAAATCTTTATTTCGCATGGGTTTTACAAATTCTATCTTTACTTCTCCATAATCGGTTTTAACTGTGTATCTCTCCCTGTTATGCAATGGATTGTGCTCCACATCCATAGCCTGTTTCTGTATTCTCCTTTCTATGGGTTCAAGTGGAACGTGATATTTAAGATACTCCTCACTATGCTCCTTTTCCCTGTTAGCCTCGAATTCTATTAACTGCAGGGTAGAATCATTTTCAGCACAGAATTTTATCATTCCATCAACCTGATCCTCATTGATATTTTTCATAAGCACAAAATTAATTTTTATAGGCCCAAGACCCGCATCCCTGGCAGCCTGTATTCCCTGTTTTACTATGGGAAGAAAGTTTTTCTTTGTGTCTGTTATAAAATGGAAATTGTACTCATCTATTGCATGCATAGATATATTTACCCTATCCAGCCCGGCCTCTTTAAGTCCCTTTGCCAGTTTAGGAAGTTCCACTCCATTGGTTGTTAATGAAATATTTCCGGTAATATGCTTTCTGGTCCTCCTGACAATTTCCAGTATGTCTTCCCTTAAAAGCGGTTCGCCTCCTGTAAATTTAATTTTGTTTACACCATGGCTTGCTG
>JAKAAU010000060.1 GCA_021802165.1 Thermoplasmata archaeon | reverse complement strand
GTAAATTCCTTCTCTATAAAAGGTTCCACAAATGGGACCATATCCTCACTCAATTTAATTTTATAACTGTTTCCGAACTGTCCAACCTTCAAAGAGCTGTTGATTTCCTCATAGTTTCTGGATATCTCCCTTATCGCCCTGCTGAATTCGGCAGTACTGATCCCCAGGTACTCTGAAATTTCTGATGCCTTTAATGGCTCCCTGGATGAATAAAGTATGGCCTCAATCTTTTTGGAGATGTCGTTCATTGTAAATCAATATAAAAAATAGAATTTAAACCTATTGAATTAAATGTTCATTGGGATTCTGGATAATTGGACATTGAAAAAACTAATTATATAATTTTGTATACCTGTCTGTGCATCTTGAGAATAAGGATAATGTAAATCCTAAATATACATATGGGGAATTCGACCCTGTTCCACTTGACATGCGGAAAAATAACTCCTCCGAACTCTTTACCATCTGGTTTGCCTCCAATCTGACGGTGGGGGACTTTGCCATCGGGTTTATACCCGTACTGCTCGGCCTTAGCATCCAGATGGCAGTATTTTCCATGGTGCTCGGGAGCATAATGGGGTCGCTCCTGGTCGGGTTTATGTCAAAAACTGGTACGCTTACAGGGCTTCCCCAGATGATACTTGGCAGAAGGGCCTTCGGTAAGCATTTTGGCATATTCATGACGGGGCTTCAGTGGCTGAATACACTTGGCTGGCTAACAGTTAACCTCATACTTGCATCCTTCGCCTTTTCCCTGGCATTCCACATACCGTATTATGAAATTTCCATACTTGCTATGGCTGTTATAATATTCCTCATATCTAATTCCGGGAGAAGGGCTATTTCATATTTTGAAAAAACTATGTCTCTTGTACTCGGCCTTTTATTCATCTTTATAGTGGCCAATGCCGCCATCCACGTGGGGGAACTCCATGCCTATAAACCCCTGTACTACGGTTTCGGTGTGGCTTTTGGAATAACACTTGCAACATCATTTTCATATCTCATGTCATGGGGCCCCTACGCTGCCGATTATTCACGGTACAACAAAACCAGGAACTCCTTTATATACACTTTCAGTGGTGGACTTCTGGCAACCGTATGGGCCGAAATTGCAGGACTTTTTGTGGCGATAATGTCCATGAATCCATCGGGAAACCCTGCAGGCGATCTGAGCTCTGTACTGGGCCCTTATGGCGTTATAGGGCTATCTGCAATTTTCCTGGGCGGGATAGCGGCGGATGCCATAAACCTCTATTCTAATTCAATTTCACTGAAAAGCACCGGTCTGAAGCTGAAAAGAATATACACTGTTGCCACCGGGATAGTAATAGCAACCGTGCTATCTATAATACTCTACACAAGATTTTATTCATTTTATGAAGATTTCCTGTTTCTGCTTGACTACTGGATAACTCCCTGGCTGGGAATAATGATTGCCGACTTTTTTATAGTGAACAAAAACAAAGGTTTCAACTTCAAATCCATACCTGGATTCAATATTTCTGGAATACTTTCCTACTTCATGGCTCTGGCTATTTCAGTACCTTTCATGGACCCTGGAATAATATATGAGGGGATTATTTCAAAATTATACCTGGGGGGTGTTGATATAAGCTATTATATATCCTTTATTCTGGCACTTATACTGTATCCTCTTATAAGAAAAATAATTAATAGATTCAGCATGCACCTCCATGCTGAATGATATGGAAATATCATCCCTTATTATGCAGGGAAAACTTATATCTGAAAATTATGAACCGGATTGCCTCACGCCTAATGGTTATGATTTGCGTGTTGGTGAGCATTCGGAGGAAACTGTAGAGAAAAATAAGTTATTTTTTATTTCCAGCATGGAGCTTCTGGATATGCCCGATAACATCGTTGCATCCCTTTATATAAAATCAAGATATGCCAGGCACGGTATATTCTCTTCATTTGGATTTGTGGATGCGGGATTCTCCGGGAATCTTACAATGGCCTTCTACAATTTCGGCGAACCGCTTGAAATTCGGACCGGTATTAAATTTGTTCAGATAGTCTTCCATGAAATAAAAAGTCCCGAAAAAAACTATGCCTCCAGATCAGGGCATTTCCAGGGCAGCCGTGGAATAGATCGTGGATAATATAATGGCTATTCGTATAATCATAAAGATTTATTTATAAAATCCTGATTCAGGTTAAATGAAGGCTTTTATCATAGGCAGATTCCAGCCATTTCACAACGGGCATCTGGCCATAATAAAACACATACTGGAGCATAATGATTATGTGGTAATAGGCATAGGCAGTGCACAGCTCTCACACACGATAATGAACCCATTTACGGCTGGTGAGCGTTATCTCATGATACTCAATACCCTTGAGAATAGTGGTATATCAAATTATTATATTGTTCCAATAGAGGATGTTAACTCAAATCCCATGTGGGTTGCACATGTTGAGTCACTGACACCACCATTCCACCGTGTTTATACCAATAATCCACTGGTGCGGCGCCTTTTCTATGAAAAGCAGTACGAAGTTCTTTCCATGCCCATGATGAACCGTGCATCATGGTCCGGCACAAAAATCAGGCAAAAAATACTGAATGGGGGTGACTGGAAACCGGATGTCCCTGAAACAGTATACAATATAATGAACGACCTGGATGGAATCAACCGCATAAAGGATTTATCAAGGACAGATGAAGATCCAATATAACCAATACTCCTATTTCAACCTTTAAGCGGTAGGCCATTGCATTAACTGTGGATATAGTATGGAAAGCCCTAAACATAATTTGTAGGTACGAAGCCACATATGCCATTGTACATTATCCTGCTCCGGATATGTTAGGATAGGACAAAAATATATATTGATTTAAAATACTATACATAAATGAAAATTAAAATGAGAATTGTTGCAGCCTCGTACAGGCAGAGTGATGTAACAGTGGAACTCTATGGGCGTACAGAGGAAGGCGAATCAATAACTGCCCTGTATTATGGGTTTAAGCCATATTTCGATTATGTTGAACCTGACGATGATTGCATTAAAACTATAGAGCATAACCCTGAATTTATAAGAATGGAGGATAAAAACCTATTTCTTGACGGAAAAAATGTCAGGGCAAAGCGCATATATATAAAATCTCCATGGAAGGTTCCAGAACTAAGAAAATTATGCTCATGCCAGGCACTTGCTGCAGATATACCGTTTCATCACAGATTCATATATGATTTTGACCTCGGGTCTACAGTAGAAATAGATGGAGAATCTGCTGAATCAGAAAAGGGCAATTACACAACAGATCTTGTTGTTAAAATAAAGGAAGTGAAAAAAACAGATGATTTCAACCCCCACCTTAAGATATTTTCCTTTGATATTGAGAATTCCATATCAACCCGGGAAATTTTTGTAATAGGGTATTCCATATATTTTAAAGGGAATATAACAGAAGGGGCACTTACAGGAAGGGAGCCTGAAATTCTGGGAAATTTCAATAAACTGGTGCAGCAGGAGGATCCAGATTTAATTACCGGGTACAATATAGACGGATACGATATGCCTCTTCTGGAAGAGAGAATGAAGTTTAATAGAATCCAGTTCAGAATAGGAAGGGATTTTATCCCTCCAAGAAGGATAATGGATCAGTACTGGAGGCTTCACGGAAGGGTAATAGATGACACATGGTGGGAAGTGAGAAAGGTTCTGCATCCCAAGCATGAGACACTTAATTATGTTTCACACCTGCTTCTCAATGAGGGAAAGGAAAATGTAAACAGGCTCGATATAGAAAACGAATGGGCACGGAGGCCTGATGATGTAATTAAATACTGCATCAAGGATGCAAGGCTTGCCCTCCTGATATACAGGCAAATAAGGATACTTGACAGGAATTTATACCTGTCAACGGTTTCCATGCTTCCACTGGATGATGTTACAAATGGAGGGACAAGCACATATGTGGATTCCCTCCTTATAAGGCGGGCCGACCGTGAAAATATAGGGGTGCCAATGAGTTCCTCCAAATTTTCTAATGATACATACGCCGGTGGTTATGTCCACACCATGGATCCCGGGCTTTTCGATATGATTGTTGTTCTGGATTTTAAAAGCATGTATCCATCGATGATTATAAAGTACAATATTTGCTTCACGACTCTCAGCAGTGATGGGACCATTGTTGCCCCGAATGGTGCCAGATTTCTCTCAGCAGATATCAAGAAGGGATTGATTCCCGACCTTCTGGAGCAGCTAATGAAAAAGCGTGACGAGGTCAAGAAACAGATGAAAGTAGATAAGGCAAACTACGAGTACCTTGACGGGCTGCAGGCCGCAATAAAAGTTCTGATGAATACCTTTTATGGTGTTCTGGGGACATCATTTTACAGGTTCACTAACAGGGAAATAAGCAGTGCTATTACGGCTTTTGCCAGAAATACAATCACATCGATAATAGACGATCTGGAAAAAACCGGGAATAAAGTGATTTACGGGGATACAGATTCAATATTCATAGAATCTGGAAAGAAAACCCTGGAAGAAGCCATTGAGTATGGCAATAAACTGAGCCAGGAAATATCAGAGAGGGAACAGCTTGTCCTTGAATTTGAAAAAATAATGGACCCACTATTCTCACACGGTGCCAAGAAAAGATATGCTGGAAAGATTGTTTATCCGCCTTCTTCCGCAGGTGAAATTCTTGTAAGGGGATATGAAACAAGGAGGACAGACTCTTTTGATCTTCAGAGTGAAGCCCTTTCAAAGGTATTCGATTTAATACTGTCGCGGGATGTGGACGGGGCCAAAAAATATGCTGAGGACCTTATAAAGGAGGTTAAAGAGGGGAAAATTGATAACAGCAAGCTCGTAATATCAAGAAGTGTAAAGAATTTTTCGCAGTATAAGAACGCGGATTCCATGGCCAATGTAAATGCTGCAAAGAAGCTTATCGACAGGGGGGAAACATTCATTCCCGGCATGAAGGTTTCGTGGATAGTGACAGATGCAGGAAAAACACCACAGGGTGTGGAGCCATTCATAGATGGACAGGAATTCCAATATACTCCGGACTATGCATATTATTCTAAAAGGCTTCAGGAGACCCTTAACAGGGTGCTGGAAAGCCTGGATAAGGAGGTAACTGTATTCAAAAACCCGCAGAGCAAAATTACTGACTCTTTTCAGGAGAAACCGGCAAGAAAGAATATAGAAGACTTCTTTTAAATAATTAAGCAGTAAATGATTTAGTAAAAATATATATACGCTTTTCCATTTAACTTAAAATGAAAGATACCAGAAAATCTTTAATATATACATCATTAGGTCATTTTGCAAACGATGGCAACTTTTTGCTTTTTCCGACCCTGATAGCATATTACAAGGTCATACCCCATGTAAGCATAGCTTTCCTCGGAGTGATGGCCATAATTTACAATTTGCTTTCTGGTCTGCTGGGGCCATCCATAGGAAAACTTGCTGACAGGATAGACCGTGACGGCCTGCTCATTTTCGCCGGAATATTCATGGAGGCTGTTTCAGCAATATTATTCGGGGCTGCTTTTCTGGACCAGGTCTATGCAAATTACATAATACTGGCTGCATCTGTCGTTCTGGGAGCAGGCCAGGCATTCTACCACCCCATAGGCGCATCCATACTGGCGTTTACATACGGAAAGAAGGAGTCATCCACTGCAATGGGTATTAACGGGTCCTTCGGAAGCCTGGGCAGGGCACTTATCCCGTCTGTTCTTGTGTATTCCATGCTGTTTTTCGGCAATTTCAGGGGACTTGTTGTCCTGGCAATTTATACCTTCATAGCTGCGTTCATTATTTTCGTGGGCCTGAGCTTCTTTAAAAGAAGCAAATATATAAAGGTAGATAGGGAAAAACACCGCAAAAATACAGTTGAGGATAAGGCATCCCGAGCCGAGTATGCGAAATATAGCAAATTTCTTTACATACTTACCGCAATAGTTTTCATAAGGGCATTTTTCCTTACAGGAACCGTGACATTTACCCCGGATTACTTTGATAATGTATTCCACTCAAAGATAATTATGGGGGATATAGTTACAATCAGTTTCCTGGGAGCTGTATTCGGGCAGCCATATTTTGGAAGGGTTGTGAAAAGATACGGTGGCAAGTTTACAATTGCAATCACAACCGTTGCATCTACGGTATTTTTCGGTTTGATGCTTATAACCGATAACGTATACCTGGTGACAGTTATATACCTGCTATACGCAGTATTTGCATTTACAAGCTTTCCTGTTCTCCTGGGTTATGTTGCACAGACAATTCCACAGAAATTCTCAACCCGTTCAAATGCTCTTGTATGGAGTTTCGGCAACATAGTTGGTGGTGCCATAGGGATAGCAATTATAACACTTTTGCTGTATGTCCATGTGTCCCTTTACACCTCGCTGATTATTATGCTGTTATTTTCAGTAATATCAATAATAATGCTACCCCTCCTGCCATCGCAAAAACTATTAGAGGAAGCCACAGCTTCATAAATTTAAAATTTTATTTTATAATTTTTTAACCAGTCTAGATCGCTGTTGTATATTTCACGGATGTCGTTCAGGCCATAGTATAACATTGCAAGCCTTTCCAGCCCCAGGCCGAACGCCAGTACAGGTGACCTGAGCCCCATGGGTCTTGTAACCTCAGGCCTGAATATTCCTGATCCCCCAAGTTCTACCTCCCTGCCATTTATGTCCACTGCAACATCCATGCTGGGTTCAGTATATGGGTAATATGAGGGTATCAACCTGATATTATTAAATCCGAGCCTTGAATAAAATTCCCTCAAAAGCCATTTGAGTGTAGACAGGTTGACATTTGAACCGTAAACTGCCCCTTCTATCTGATACAGCTCTGAAAGGTGTTTCCAGTCAACGCTCTCATGCCTGAATACCTTTTCTATAGAAAATACGAATTGTGGGCTGTCCCTGTGATTATACAGGTATCTAACAGTATTAACCGTGGTATGGGTCCTGAGAATAAGCTTTCTGGCCTCATTCTCTGACCATTTATAGTCCCATCCGCTGTACTTTCCGTAACCCTTTTCATGTACCTTTTTTACCATATCCAGTATCTCCGGATTTTCAAATTCAAATTCTTTCCCGGCATTCACATAAAAGGTATCCTGAAGGTCTCTGGCAGGATGGTCCTGTGGGATAAATAACATATCCATGTTCCATCCGGTATACTCTATAAAATGGCCATGCATCTCTGTGAACCCCATCTCCAGAAATATTTTCCTGACGTTCTCTATTAAATAAGTCAATGGATGCAGTCCTGCACCGTTAATTTGCTCTACACGTGAATTGAGGTCATACGGTCTAAATTTCCTGTTTTTCCATTCACCAGAAGAGATCATCTCAGGTGTTAGCACCTCTAAATAATCATTTTGACCATAGCCTTCCAGCGCAGCCCTGCCATTTTCATTTATATTTATTATTCGCCTTGTTGCCCTGTGCCTTGTTACAAGGCCCCTGTGCATGAACACCTCAAGCATTTCATCTTCAATTTTTTCCCCGTTTTCTATCCTGGAAAGTGCGTCCCTGCGCGATTTAAATTCCTCAAGAAAATGGCCCTCCGTGAATTCCAGCACCCCGTTCACGGGCTTTATACCCATCTTTGCTATATTTGCCATAGCTATTTTATAGTCACTGCCAAGGTCATTTTTCAATTCTTCAAGGCTGCATTTATTCTTCTGCATCAGCAACCTGTACAATCTCTCCTCTGGAAATCCCTGGTCAATATATTTACGGCCCTCGTCACTAACCGAATATGTATTGTAAGTGTCTTTTTTTACATCAATTAACCCCTTGAACTCAAGGTAAGACACTGCACTGGATTTAATCCGGTCATCCAGGCCGGCATTAAATGAGTCCTCAGGCACGTCTTTTCTGTCCTTTATATAATCCAATACCTTATACTCATTCACGCTAATTTCAGTTTTTTCCATTATACCTTGAATAGCAGATGCATTAAATAATTTTTCAATCTCATTATTCTCATGTGAAACCGTAAACCTCTTAAAACACCCTGAAAATAAAGGTTTTTTAAAAATTA
>JAKAAU010000059.1 GCA_021802165.1 Thermoplasmata archaeon | reverse complement strand
GCCATATAATAACGTTTATTACGGCATGGATTTCCGGGAGATATCAAACGAGATATTTAAAGTAATAAAGGAAATCAAACGTCTGAAAAGATTACCACTTGTTAATTTTGCCGCTGGTGGGATTGCGACGCCTGCTGATGCTGCACTCATGATGAAAATGGGTATGGATGGTGTATTTGTAGGGAGTGGAATATTTAAATCGCAGGACCCACAAAAAATGGCGAATGCCATAGTAGATGCCACGGAGAATTTCGAAGATTACAAACTGCTTGGTGATATATCCTCCGGCCTTGAGGGAATGCATGGACTGGACATATCAGAAATAGAAAAATTACAGAATAGATAAGGAATGATATAACAATGAAGATTGGTGTACTGAATATTCAGGGTGATGTTTCAGAGCATTTCCAGATGATAATGCATTTGCATAAAAAATATAATGTTGACCCTGTAAACGTTAAAACCATTGAAAATCTTCATGGTCTTTCAGGTTTGATTATACCCGGCGGCGAGAGCACGGTAATATACAAAATCCTGAAGAAATCAGGTATGTATGAAAAAATTTATGAAATGGCCGTGTCAGGAATGCCTGTAATGGGAACCTGTGCCGGTGCCATACTCATCTCCAGGGATACCGGAGATAACAGGGTAAATGGTATGAACCTTATAGATATAACAATAAAGAGAAATGCCTATGGGAGACAGATTAACTCATTTATACAATCCATTAACATTGAAGACATAGGGAATTTCAATGCTGTTTTTATAAGAGCACCTGGAATAGAATCACCGGGCAATTCTATGATCATGGCCACTGTGAACGGTAGCCCCGTAATTGTCAGGGAAAATAATATACTTGCAATGACGTTTCACCCTGAACTCACAGGAGATAACAGAATACATGAATATTTTGTTTCCATGATTGATAATTGAAATTAATTTAAAAAAAATAGTTATATTATTTTATGATACACAATAATGAAAAATAAGACTGTTAAAAATTTGATAAGGGCAAATGTCATTATAGGAGTTATTACAGTTATTTTCGTCGTATATATAATTTCCAATTTCAAATTTTACCTCGCCAATTTTTTATTAATTGACGTGCTTGCAATCATCCTCGGCATGTCGTTTGCCCTAACCATGTTTCTGTGGGTTATTGGAATAACAAAGGCTTAATATTGCTTTTGAATTGCAAACTATGCAGGATAATATTGAAAATAATATAATAGTTGCTAAATTCGATGCAGGTGAAGATGTAATTGAAAATTTAAACAAACTTGTTGATAAATATAAAATAAAATCCGGTTTTATAGACATGGGCATCGGAATGGTAAAGGACCTAAAAATTGGTTACTGGAATATAAATAAATACGATGAACTGACCATAGTTGAAAGATGTGAACTTGTTGCATTCCATGGCTCAATTGCCGATGACGAGAACAGGTTTCATATACATATAGGAGTTGCAAGGAAGGATCATCAGCTTTACGGGGGACATTTCTTCAACGGTGTTGCAGATCCCTTGATGGAGATAAAAATTACAAAATTTGAAACGGTTAAATTTACCAGAAAATATAATGATAAATCAACCCTCAAGGAGCTGAATATAAAATAAATTATTGAAATTATATGAAAATCAATGAAATTTTTTTAAGCGTCCAGGGAGAAGGTTACTACACCGGAGAAAAAATGGTATTTGTGAGAACAGAGTATTGCAACCTGAGATGTTCATGGTGTGATACAAAGTATTCATTCAATGAGGGAAAGGAAATGAACCTGAATGAAATTGTCGATGCAGTGAACAATCTTTCAAAGAAAATGGTAAAATGGATTTGCCTTACAGGGGGTGAGCCATTATTACAGAATGAAGTTAATAGTCTGGTCAGTATTTTATCAAATAAATATAACATACTTCTAGAAACCTCGGGGAGCCTGGATATCAAAAAATTTCTTCCTGATTACAGACGTGTAAGAAAAGATATTGATTTCAAATTGCCATCATCAGGGATGTACAGGAAGTTCAATAATAATAATTTAAAATACATGGATCATAGAGATTATTTGAAATTTGTTGTAAATGACATAGATGATTTTAACGTTGCAATGAAAGAGATAAAAGGAATACCACCTGATATAGGAATAGTCATTCAACCTGTGTACGGCACTGATATTGAATGGCTTGCAGACAAATTTATAGAATGTGCTCCCGCAAATGCAAGATTAATGCTACAGGAGCATAAATATATATTCGGAAACAAAAGAGGTGTTTAAATGGAACAAAAAAACGAAAAAATACTGCGTGACAGCATAGAACAGCTTGTATACAACTTGCATAATGAGTATGGATGGTTCAATGAAGAAGAATTAAAGAATACACCCGGCAGAATTGAAAATTTTTACAGAGAATGGTACGGGACAAGGAATTTTGCCTTTACAAAATTCAAGGTTTCTGGCCATGAGAGCATGGTTATCATGAAGAATATTTCATTTTATTCAATGTGTTCCCATCATTTGCTTCCGTTTTTCGGCACGGTAAATATAGCATATCTGCCGAAACCATCAGGGTATATAGCAGGGGTGAGCAAACTTGTCAGGGCGGTTAACAAGATAGCCAGCAAGCCCCAGTTGCAGGAAAATATGACATCCGAAATAGTTGAACTGTTATATGAAAATCTGAATCCGCTCTTTGTAATGGTTACAGCCAAGGGGCAGCATATGTGCATGATGATGCGCGGTGTCAGGCAGGAAGGTGCCACAATGGTGACATCATCTGTTAAGTATAATGATATCGTGAAGAAGGAACTGGAATCGCTGAAGTCAGAAGCTTTGAAGATGATGGGTGAATAAAATGTACGGTATAGAAATTACAGGAAGACTGAAAGGGTTAACCTGGAGCTCAGGACATTATGTCCCGGACAACGAAAAATGCAAAAAATTCCACGGGCATGATTATTCAATAGATATTCTGATTGACTCCGGGATTATAGAAGATTCGGGCATGTTAATGGATTTTACCATAGTCAAGAAGGCCATAAAACCGGTAATAGATAATATGGATCATAAATTCATGGTACCTGAGAAGGACATACGTGACAGCAGTATTAACGGCATGCTTGATATAGTAGTAAGGGGAAGATACAGGGGAACGATGCCAGAAAATGATGTTTTTATATTCCCCTATCCGGCGGATACGGCAGAATACATAGCAAAATATTGCTATATTGAAATTCATAAGAAAATCCAGGATATCTTAAAGGATTTTAGGATGAAAATTGTTATACATGAAGGACCGGGAAATCTGGCCTCCTATACAGAATAAATTATTTTAAATTATTATTATTTTTTTCCATTATTATTTCAGCCACTATGCTCACTGCAATTTCTTTAACTGTAATAGCATTTATGGATAATCCCGCCGGGCATTTTATGGCATTTTTATCAGCATCCGGGTGTTCTCTGAGTACAGTTTCCATGTCTCTGTTAAACCTGTTTCTGCTGGAGACAATTGCCAGATATCTGGGTTTTTTAATAAGAAAATGCGATATATACGGTATTTCATTTTCTGTTTTTGTAATTAATAATACGAAATCATCGGTGAAATCGGATTCCATTATATGTTTTGAGTCATTTTCATTATTAATATTATAGACCTCAGGGGTCAAGCCTGTGTATGATACAAGCGCCTTAAGTGCATCAAGCAGTTTATCGTTAAATGATTCGACGAGTATAACCATGCTCCTTCGGTGCACATATGGCTCAATAAAAAGCTCTATCATGCCGCCACAGGTAGTATTCATTGCATAATCCGAGGTTGTATTATCTTTGTCCAGTGCGATTTTTAAATATTTTGTTTCATTTTTTTCTATTACTTTTTCAGCCTCTTTTAAAACAACATTATCCAGTGATGGACTGCCCAGGGTTCCGTATATCACCGTTCCCCCTGTTATCAGAATTTTAAATCCCGGCTTTGCTATGGAAGAGCCAGCTGTTTTTATTACAGTTGCAATAGCATAATCCTTCCTGCCCGCCTGCAGGTCAGCTTGCATGGAAATTATATCATCATACATATTTTTCAAATACATAATTACTTAAAGCTTTTTTCAAAAATTATTCCGATACAAGCTAAAATATCAAATTTGTTATATTTCTTTGCAATAAAGGAATCAAATATGCAATAAAATTTAATTAATTAAAATATTTTTGAAAATATTTGCAATGTAACAGCCAATGTGATTATAAATATCTACATTCCTGAATACATGCAACAAATGTCTATATTATACTATGGGGATATGGCAGTAAATTCAGAGACTCTACAGAGAAGAGCAACGTATAAAATTAAATAATGAAAGCCATTATCAGATTATGGAAGACCAAACTGTTGAAGATTTTTTAAAATTTAAAAATATAGAGAGCGTAATTATAAACAAAGATGGAACAGCCATTGCTGCCCTGGTTTCTGACAATTATAAGCTTTACAGAAAAAAGGAAGTAAATAAATCCATTTATATCTACGATCCAGAGTTAAAGCTTCAGCATAGAATAGATGCATCCGGAATTGGATATATGGATTTTTCCGCTGATGGAAGATTGCTTTATACGACCGGCGGGAAAATTAATATATTCAGCACAGAAGGAACAGGATTGGAGATAAATTTCAATGGAGATATAGATCAGGCTCTATGGATGGGAAAAAGAATTATTTTTTCAGGGAAGGCAAAGAAGGAAAAGAAAGAAGCTGATGCATATTTCTTCGAAGAGAGCGATCGGTTAATTGAATTGTACATGCTTGACTTAAATACCGGAATAAAAAAAATAACAGAGAATATCCATATATGGGAATTTAATACCGATGGCAGCTCAATATATGCAGTAACATCTGAAAATCCCATGGAGAGCTGCTGGTATACCGCAAAATTATCCAGAATAGACCTTAATGGAAAAGTAGAAACCGTTTATGACCCCGGATTCAGGCAGATAGGCAAAATTTCAGTTTCCGGAAGCAGGGTTTCTGTTCTCGAGTCAATAATGAGCGATAGGGGCGTAATATCCGGTGACATAATCCTTATTGAGAATGGGATGGCAAAAAATCTCACAGAAAATTCAGAATTTACTATTTCACATGTAATATTCAACAATAATAAAACGTATGTTCTTGAAAATAAGATGGGCGGTTTCAAAATAAGGTCGCTAGAGGATAACAATATAATATGGGAAGGATCTGGCATAGTTTATCCTGTGTTTTCACCGTCATTTGCAATTAATGGAGAACTTGCTGTATTTTCATACTCCAATGAAAATGACATAGCCGAAGTGGTTCTCATAAATAAAAATCGTATGGTAAGGTCATCAATAAACAGCGAACTCCAGAAATTGAAGGCTTATCCCTCCAGAAGGGTTGAGTGGAAATCCAAAGATGGGAAAATCATTTACGGATTCCTCAGATGTGAGAACGAGAAAAATCCATTGATAGTATATATACACGGTGGACCCACATCATTTTCATACTCAGCTTTCATGGATAGAACTACTCTTTATTCAGGAGCCGGATTCTCAGTATTTCTTCCTAATTACCGCGGTAGCATTGGCGTGGGGAGAAACTATGCAGAATCCAACATAGGCGATCTCGGTGGGATGGATTTTGAGGATATCATTTCCGGAATAGAATATCTCAAAGCTTCCGGACTGGTGGATACTGATAGGATTTACATAACAGGTGGATCCTACGGAGGTTATATGTCCGCACTTGCTATCATGAAATCTGATATATTCAGGGCCTCCGTGTCCTTATATGGAATCTCGGACTGGATAAGTTTCCACGGGGTATCGAATCTGTATAACTGGGATAGGATACATATGAATGAGGATCCATATAGTTTTAATCTTTACGATAAGTTTTCTGCCATAAGAATGGATCATGATGTAAAAACTCCGATACTTCTCATGCATGGCGTTGAAGACCCTTATGTGCCTATTGGACAGTATTATGAGTTTTATAGATTCCTCAAGGAAAAGGGAAAACAGGTCAGACTTCTGGTTTATCCAAGGGAGGGCCACGGTTTCAGAGAAAAGGATCATATGATTCAGCAATATAAGGAAACAATAGATTTCTTTAATGAATATAAATAAAGAATGGTGATTAAGAGGTACATATTTGAATAATATAGAAAAAATTCTTTGGGCAACGTCCGGAATAACACTTTTGCAGATTATGACAGGATTTTATTTATCCCAGATATATGATGCAATTAATTCACCAGTTTTAGTTTTCCATATATTCACCGGAATATTGCTTCTCATTATGGCTGCAGTGTCCTATCTCATGGTAAAAAACATATCTAGATTGAAACATCTTGCAACAGTGAATACTATACTGATAATAATAACAATATTAACAGGAACCGGATTTATTATATTCAAATCCAGTAATTTTTACGTTGAATTTATGCCATACATTCAAATGCTCTTATCAATTGGTATAATCAGCAACTATGCTGTCATGCTAGGAATCAAAAGGACTTTAGATCTGAAATAATCATGAGAAGTTCCTCTGATTCAATAACAATAAAATTATGCAATAGCTTTTTATCTTTATACCTGTTTATCAATCATGAAGAATGTGGAACTATCCCGCATGTTCAATGAAATGTATTATATGCTGAGCACTGATGAGAAAGCACGTTTTGAGGCACTTGCTTACCAGAGGGCTGCAAGATCCATAGAATCAATGCAGGATGACATTTCAGAAATCTATGAAAAGAATGGAATAAAGGGATTGATGGAGATCCCCGGAATCGGAAAAGGACTTGCAGAACACATTGAAGAGTATCTAACAACCGGAAAAATTGCTAAATATGAGGATTTAAAACACAGGTTTCCGGTGGATTTCAGTGAATTTTCCGGCATGGAGGGATTTGGGCCTAAAAAGGCAATGATTCTATATGATAAACTTGGCATAAAAAATATTGCTGACCTAAAAAAAGCCGCGGAGGAACATAAAATAAGGGATATCCCTGGTTTTGGAGAAAAAAGCGAGGCCCTTATCCTGAAAAACATATCAATGATATCTGCCACAGGATCTAGAATTTTATTGAGCACTGGATTAAATGAAGCCAGAAAGATTGTATCGTATCTCTTATCTGAAAACATAGTATCCAGATGTGAGATAGCTGGATCAACCCGGAGAATGAGGGAAACGGTGGGAGATATTGATATACTTGTTATATCTGAACGGCCGGAAAGGGTAATGGATTTATTCACTGAGTACGTAGGTGTAAAATCTATAGTTGTCAGGGGCGAATCAAAAACTACCGTGCTCCTTGATATAGGAACCACATGTGATCTAAGGGTGATAAAACCTGGAAGCTTCGGTTCAGCATTGCAATATTTCACAGGTAGCAAGGATCATAACATAAAGGTACGTAAGATTGCAATTGATCACAATTATAAGTTAAATGAATATGGATTGTATTCCGGTGATAAAAATATAATAGAGGGCAAAGACGAAGATGCGATATACAGAGAACTGGGCATGGATTATATTCCGCCTGAAATGCGTGAAGACCGTGGAGAAATAGAAATTGCATTATCACATAAAATTCCTTCATTAGTTGAATTATCTGAGATAAGAGGTGATCTGCATCTGCATACAACAGAAAGTGATGGTATGAACACCACCGAAGAGATGGCAACCGCAGCAATAAAAAGGCATTATGAGTATATAGCTATTACAAATCATTCAAAAAACTTAAAAATAGCCCATGGGCTAGATGATAACCAGTTCATGGAATATTTCAAAAAAATTGACAGTTTAGCTGATAGATATAACATAAAAATTTTAAAGGGAGCTGAGGTTGATATACTCAAGGATGGAAGTTTAGATCTGGATGAAAATACATTGAAGTCCATGGATGTGGTTATAGCTTCTGTGCATATGGATACCAACATGGATACAAATGATATGACTGATAGGGTTATAAATGCAATCAAAACAAATATGGTAAATATTTTAGGTCATCCAACAGGCAGGTTAATAAATGAAAGACAGCCATTTCAAATTGACCTAGATGAGGTTGCAAAATACTGTTATAAATATAAAACTGCAATGGAAATAAACGCTTCCCCGGAACGCCTGGATCTAAACGATGAAAAC
>JAKAAU010000058.1 GCA_021802165.1 Thermoplasmata archaeon | reverse complement strand
TGAAAAACCTATATATCTGTTTAAAATTTCTTCCGGGCTGTCCATCTTTGCCTATGCCGGAATTTTATATAATATTTTGCTGTTTCTTGTCAGAACCTGGCCCATTTAAGGGATCTTGTTACAGCCTCCTTCCATAGAGGGTACCTCTCCAGTGCATCCTTTTTTCCATCTTCAGGGGTGTATTCTTTATCAATTCTTGCCATTCCCTGTATGTCATCTATTTCCCAGATGCCTGCTGCAATCCCTGCTATATATGCAGCTCCGGCTGCGGTAATTTCAGGGGAGCCTGTTTTCATTATTTTTATGCCGGAAAGGTCTGCCTGAAGCTGCATGAGAAAATTGCTCATGGACAGCCCGCCATCTACCCTTGCCGCCTTTATGGGGGATGCTTTTTCCATCTCCCTTAAAACGTCTTCGGTCTGGAAGGCAACCGATTCGTATGCCATCCTGGCGAAATCTCTTCGTCCTGAAGATCCATTGAGCCCTATTATAAGCCCCCTGGCATCCGGGTCCCAGTAAGGAGACCCCATACCGGAAAATGCTGGAACCATAAATGAATTCTGTGGCCTGGCTTTTTCCGCCATTTCCTCAAACCTTGCAAATGACCTTACATGCAATAGATTCTTGACCCAGTCAAGGGCGAACCCCGCACTGAACACACTTCCCTCCAGCGCATAATTTACCTTTCTCGCACCGATACCGAATGCAACTGTATTGATCAGGGCTCCTGATTGCGGAATGTCAGTGCCTGTGTTGAGCATCGCAAAGGAACCTGTCCCATAGGTTATTTTAGCCATTCCACTGGATGTTGAGGAATGTCCGAATAGCGCAGATTGCTGGTCTCCTATAATTGAATATACAGGAATTTCCTTATTCCTGCCTATAGAAATGCTGCCGAATTCATTCAAGGATGGAAATACATCCGGCAGCAAAATATCAGGAATTCCGAACATGGACAGCAGGCCAGAATCCCATTCCAGTTTCCTTATATCAAAAAGCATGGTTCGTGATGCATTTGTATAATCTGTATAGCACGGACGTGACCTATCAAGGTTAAAAAGTATCCAGGAATCAACAGTACCAAAAACTAGGTCTCCATCCATTGCCCTTTTTCTTGCACCTTTAACATTATCCAGTATCCATTTGATTTTGCCGGCACTGAAATATGGATCGAGCCTGAGCCCTGTTTTTTTAGAGATTTCCATGCTGTAATCTGAAAGGGCCTTCATAATAGTTTCAGTTCTCCTGTCCTGCCATAAAATTGCATTGTATACAGGTATGCCTGTGTTCCTGTCCCAGATAATGGTAGTCTCTCTCTGATTGGTGATTCCGGCACACTGTATCTCTGATGGCTGTATTCCTGCACCTTTCAGCGCCTTCGATATGGATGTCTTTACAGCAGAAAGTATATAATACGGGTCCTGCTCAACCCATCCCTCCTGTGGATATTTGGATTGCATTCTCACTGTATATTTTGAGACAACATGGCCCTCTGTGTCGAATATAACTGCCTTGGAATTTGTTGTTCCTGCGTCTATTGAAAGTATGTATTTATTTACCGTATATAACCACCGGAGTATTCAAATCCATATTTATAACAATATTAAATATCAGTTACGGTAGACTGGCGTAATATCCATATTCGCAGTATAATTTATAACGCATATGAATTCCAGGTCTTTCTTTCCAGGATTCCTGAGCTCATGCTCGAATTTTGTATCGATGAATATAAAATCACCGGCCTGGAGCTGCATGCTTTCACCATTAACCGTGGCGTCACATTTTCCCTTCATTATGTACAGGCTTTCAAAATAATCATGATAGTGCAGCTGTATGAATCCTCCGGGCTTTATGACAAATCTTCTCATGGCGTATGATTTTTCCTGTTTATCTGTTATAAGCCACTGTATATATGTGTCCTTTGAATTGCCAACCTTTACCTCCTGTGCAGGAACATCCTCTATATTCCCCTTATAATAACCGTTCATGTATTTGTATTAACCGGTTGTTAATAAATTATTCTTTAGTGTCTTTATCATAATGGGAGATGGGAAAAATTTATCAGGGGCCTCTGACTATTTTATATAGTGAATATTATGCCGGTAGTTATGATAGGCCATTCAAAAACCGTGAGGATCCCCAAGGGCTACAGGCCGATAAGGAAGTCTGATGTCAACCTGGAATTTGAGTCCAGTGACAGGAAGATGAGGGATTACCATTTATCATACTTTTACGACTGGAGCCGGGGAGACAATAATATAGTTATTGTAAGGGAATCAGTCAGGGGTACCATTGACGGTGTGGTTATGTTCAGGCTAGTTCCAAATATCCAGTATCCGAAAACTATAGTTGTGGAAATGCTTGCCAGAAATTTTGCAGCAGGGGGCAGTTCTGGAGTTGGATATGACTTGCTTGCAGTCATAGAGCATTATATAGCATACCAGCTTGGCATAGAAAGAATAGACATAGAGGCTGTCAGGGGCCTTGAGGGTTATTATGAATCTCTGGGCTATTCTCCAACAGATGAAAAATATTACGATTCCTCCTGGAAGGAAATAGTAAATATGACAAAAAAAATAAAATAAAATTTCAGAAGAGCTTCCGTGCCGCAGAATCAAGTCCTTCAAAGGTCATGGGATGCTGGTGTGCCATCTCTGCAAAATCCCTTGCATTCAAGCCTTTATGTATTCCCAGTGCTATTTCATTGATAATGTCCCCGGCATCGTTTCCTATCACATATCCACCTATTATCTTCAGATTCCGGTCAAACAGCATTGTTATTTCCCCGCATGTTTCATTGCGGATCTCGGCCATGCTGTCACCGGCCATATGGTATGTAACCGTACTGCACTCAATTTTCCTTTCCCTTGCGATTTCAGGGGTTATGCCCACAAAGGACATGTTTGGAATTGAAAACAGGGTAAAGGGCACTGAATCACTGTTAAAACGTTCAACCTGGGTGTCTCCTGCCATAATGTTTGCAGCCGCAACCAGGGACTGCCTTTTCGCCGCATGAAAAAGAGGTGTTAATCCATTGACATCCCCGGTAGCGTATATATGCGGTATATTTGTCTGCATTGATGAATTTACCTTTATGCCCTTCCTTTCTACCTCTATTCCACATTCCTCTGTACCCTGAGGAATCAGGGGTTTCCTGCCGGTTGCCATCATTACCGCATCCGAAACAATATAATTCTTCTCCCCGTTTTCATTGATTATTGTGGTTTTCAGCTTATTTCCCGACTTTTCTATGGATTTGACCTCATTGTTAAGGTGTATAACCATTTCAGGCAGCATTCCTGTTAATTTTTCCACAATGCCTGCATCCATATCTGTTAAAAGGCGATCGGATCTTTCTATCAGGGTGACCTTTGAACCCAGAACAGACATAAATGATGCGGTTTCAACTCCTATATATCCACCGCCTATAATGGCTATGGATTCGGGCACCTCCTTTACAGCCGGATCGATTTTAAATAAATCTGCACTTGTAATGCAGTATTCGGCACCGGGAATTTTAAGCACGTAGGTGTAGGCGCCGGAGCCTATGATCAGATGCCTGAACCTCAATTTCAATTTTTCTGTAGCAGTGTCAACCTCAAGTGTGTGCTTATCCAGTATCCTTGCTGTTCCCTTTATGATTTTCAGGCCGGCACTTTCCAGTTCCTCTGAATGGCGCCTGTATCCCATTTTCTGTACTTCATCCTTCCTTTTGAGTATATCTTTATAGTCCATTTTAAAATCCGAGAATTCCTTCATTATCTTATAATTATGTACTGTGTCAATAATGGCCTTTGATGGAACACACCCCTCAGAAAGGCAGTTTCCTGACATTATGCCTTTATCGTCAATCATAACCACACTGTATCCTGATTGCTTCAATCTGAACGCAGCCGGGTATGCAGCCCCTCCTGCACCTATTGTGATAACATCATATTCTTCCATTATTTTGAATGCTTATATTTTATAAAAATATGTGTAATCACATTCATTCAGGCAGGATAACCGGAAATTCATGGGGAATTATACATAGATAAGGTTTGTACAGGGTCAAATTTATTCTGATATCACATATATTTATAACCGGAATACCAATATTCTTGCATGGCCAGGGAACGTATAGAGATTAAAAAGATAAAGGGAAAAAATTATGCCTATACAACCGTTAATCTCTGGGATAGGGTTAATAAAAAGGAAATAAAGGTCAGCAGATACCTTGGCAGGGTAAATGAAAACAATGAAATAGAAAAGAAGGTAACGCTTCCAGAGAAATCCTATGAATACGGTGATGTTGCCCTTCTGGCATCCATGAACATTGACCTTATAAATAAAATATCAACTAATTATGGCAAATACTGGCGCGAGATTGTAACTGCCGCAATAATAACCATTGTGGGCAGGATACCCATGGACTATGTAAAACGCTATTACAGGAAGACCATACTGTACCATTACTGGCCCAAACTCAAACTGGAGCCTAAAAACCTGACATCCATGCTGAGGTACATAGCCTTCAATAAACTTGCATTTGAAAAGCTTGAGGAATTCGATCAGACAACCCTGATACTTCATGTAGAATTAATCATACCGGTATATGCACTTAACAGGAAAAACAGGTACGACAGGGATTTCGTAACCCTGGACATAGTATTCGACCCTGTGGAGATGCGGATACTAAATTCCGAGCATTTCATAGGCTCAGAATATATGTTTTCGAGATTCCTGAACAGGACTGAGGATGCAACGGGCTACGACGGTGTTCTTGTCCTGGAATCGACACATTATACACAGGGAAATATATCTGCATTGATGAAACGGGGAAAGTTATTCATTATGGAGGTGCCCCAGAAGGAGGCAATGAAAATCATAGACAGATATGGTTTATCAGGAAGGCCTTCGCTCCAGAGGGGCTTTAATTCGCTTTTGAACAGGTACATATACAGTGCAACTGAGGATGATGGCAAACTCCACTATTATATAATGGATGATGCAGATCACGGAGAGCTTGAGTACATAAAGCCGGAAAGTGAGACACTTATTGTGGCAGTTTCCAATATGAACCTGCACCAGAACCTTATATACCAGGCAGTAAATATAAGGCGTTTCATGTATTCATCTATCTCAAGTTCCAAATACAGGCTTGATTCTGATCGTAACCTGCTTCCTGGAAGGCTTGAACTGGATGGGTATATTTTATTCAACATGATTACAATGAAACTTTACCTCTCATTATTCAGGAATACGAGCATACCCGGCCCTGGAAGGCACAGGCTTGTGGATTCCCTGATGATAGAGCTTTCAACAATCAATATGTACCTACTCAAGGGTGACCTGTACATGCCAAAAATAAGCAAATCAATAATGGATCATCTAAAAATAGTTGGCGGTGGGCTTGAAACCCAGATACTGTCAAAGGAGCTGTTTAAAAATCTAGGGAATAATTTAAAAAAATAATGTTGTTTTATTCCCTGTTGTATATTTCTTCCTGCACTAGCATGTCTGTTGATCCTGCCTTTTTAATTTCCTCCGGGTGTTTTTTGCCATAAATGAAAATCACAATGGCGGATATGATGATAAAAACAATTGCAGTGATGATAGCATAATCAACTGGATACGCAGGAGGGTAAAAACTGTAGAACATTGCAACAGCAAGTATTATTGTTGCAGCCGCCGGTATGATAGCATGTGTTACCACCTTAAACTCTTTCAGCTTTTTGAATGTGGCACCAAGCCCGAAGTTGCTCAGTATATGGCCTACGAACAGGGCTGCCGAGGAGGCAGTTACAAGGTATAGGAATCCATTCTCTGGCCCTATGAGAATCCCGGATATAAGTGAAACCGTATATGCAACTCCAGCCATAGTAATGATAGCTATATATGGTGTTTTATGAACAGGGTGGACCTTTGAAAACATTGATGGACCAAGGCCATCTCTGCTCATGGAAAATATCATCCTGGAGCTTGTATTCAATGGTGCCAGTGATCCTGCGAAAAGGCTATTGATAATGAATACAAAAAGTATTATGGTAAATGGAAGTCCTATATACTTATCTGTAACAATCAGTCCCGGTACACTGGAGCTGAAAAATGTGGACATCTTTGAAATTCCCCATCCCACTGTTAGTGCATATGATGTAAGTACAAATACCACTCCGGTTATGAGAAAACTTATCAGAAGTGCCTTCTTTATGTTTTTTCTTGGCTGCTTTGCCTCCTCTCCGAGGGTAACAACCGCAGATGAACCTGACATTGAGAATATTGCCAGCACCATTCCAACGGCAACGCCTGCAAATCCATCGGCCGGTGTGGGTGTAAATGGAGCCAGTGTGTTCCTTGACCCCAGTGCAACAATAATGACAATGGATGTTATAATCAACAGGGCTATTTCAATAGCGGAGGCTGTGAAACTGTATGCCAGTGATGGCTTTATTCCCAGATAGGCTATTACTGTAAGTATGATAATAAAAGCAGTCATAATAGGTATCCATGTGTATGTTCCAATATTAACATGAAGAAAATACGCAATAGTTCCAGGTATGAATACACCGGATGTAAACAGTATTGCATTGGTTATAACCATAAAATATGAGAACCACATCATATACCCGATGGTAAGGCCATATCTCGGCCCTGCTCCACGGGAATTGAAAGTATAAAATCCTCCGCTCCCGTTAATTTTCCTGGAAAACTGATAAGGCGTATTTATCCATATCAGAACTCCGAAGATGGATATGATGTATGCCAGGGGCAGTGACCCCTTGGCGAATTCTGCTGCACCGGTCATTGTGGCAGCCACAGCTCCCAGTGGGGATATCATTGCTATGGATTGCCCTAGAAGAGAATAAAATCCTGCTGCCCCTTTCTTTAGGGTTCGAGATTCTGAAACTTTTTCCATAATTTTCCTGTAATCTTATATATGTTTAAATATTGCTTAAATAAAACACCAAATATTAAAGAATTTAAATTTTATTCATAGGTTTAACACCATTCTGCCATAAATCCGGATATGCATTTAAAAATATGATTTTAAACCATAGACCGAATGATATATTCTGTGCCCGGCTTCTGGGTGCAGTGAATCTGATCCCAAAGGAAACGCTGAACCTTAATGAGGATTTAGATTACGAAATTTCAGCAATAAGGCCGGAGGATGTCAAAATAGATGGTACAGGATCAATAGAGGGAAAAATTACATCAATACAGTTTCTGGGATCGGAAATTATGTATTATGTGGATATCGGCAATTTCAGCGTTAAAGTTAAAGGAGGCAAGTATGAAGATGCCTATAAGGAGGGCGATTCTGTAAAACTTGTATTTGATTTAAATAATATGAATTTCTATAAATCCGGGAAAAGAGTGTTGCCTGTATCTGTACCGGAATAAAATATCTATCATAATATTGATTGATAAATTTGTAATTCAACGATTTCCCGGTGTTGCCTGAATCAAAGGGCGAATATTAAAGATTTTATCTTATTCATCAATTCCACTTTCATTTATGTACTGCTCTCCTGATTCTATTATATCTGTTATTTCTGATGTCCTGAAACCGGATTTAACGGAAATGAAATAGAAGAAAAGAGATACCACTATTACCACTATAAAATCATATGGGAATGGAAAGACGTTGAGCCCCCCGAAATTTTTCTCCCCCAGGTAAGACATTATGTCCAGTGCAATTATGAGCAGGGGCACCCAGTATCCGCCCTTTATGTTCTCTTCTGTGATAATGCTGTCAACCCGGTGGAATAGGAGGAGCACCAGGTATACTATGAACCCGGAAAAGATTATAATGGATGTGTATCCCACGGTGGGCCATCCTGTCCAGTATACTATCAGGGCCGCTGCGACGAAGGAAACAGGCGATAATATTTTTGCATATGGAAGTTTAAAGGGCCTTTTCATCTCTGATGCCTCTCTCCTCAGAACCATGAGAGTTGAACCCCCAAGTATGTATGTAAATGCAGCTATCCCGGAAACAAGACCGACAACCACATACCAGCTGGGCAGTGGGGCAAGGAATGCAAGTCCAAGTATGAGGCTAATTATAAGTGAAAATACAGGAACTCCGGTTTTGCGGCTTACAGTTCCCACAGAGGGAGGGAAGTATCCTATCTCCGCCATTCCATACAGGGAGCGTGTTGAGGTCCCGGCGGCGATATTGAGTGTTCCCGAGGGCGATATATATGCGTCGGCATATAGCAGATATGTCAAAACCACCATGATAGATAGGTCAGATGATCTGGCAAGGAATGCAAATGGAGCGGTATCAAT
>JAKAAU010000057.1 GCA_021802165.1 Thermoplasmata archaeon | reverse complement strand
ACATTTAGCTCCTGCTTCTGTTGTCATATTGGCCATTGTCATTCTTTCGTTGATATCAATATACTTTATATTTCCGGAAAATTCCATGCATTTATATGCTGCACCACCGTTTTTGATTTTTGATAATACATGCAGTATAATATCCTTCCCTTCTACGCCTTTTCCAGGTTTTCCTGTAAGGTTTATCTTAATTGTTTCAGGAATTTTGAACCACATTTTGCCAGTAGCAAATATTACGCCTGCTTCTGTACTTCCTATGCCGGTAGAAATTGCTGACAGTGCACCATATGTGTTTGTATGGGAATCTGCACCTGCTATTAGCCTTCCCGGTGCAGCAAAACCCTTCTCCATCATAACCTGGTGGCAGACGCCTCCATGGCCTATATCATAAAACCATGTTCCATTCTCAAGCGCAAAATCCTTGGATTTTTTATACTGTTTCGCAGAATTGATGTCTTTCGGCGGAACAAAATGGTCCGGTATAATTATTATTTTGTCGCTTTTTGGCTTCATTCCAAGTTCGTTAAAAGCATCTATGGCTATTGGGGCCGTAATATCATTGGCCATTACATAATCCACATTTGCCACTATATAATCGCCACTTTTTGAATCTGTTCCACTCTTCTCTGAAAATATTTTCTCTACCGCTGTCTTACTCATTTCTTGCCACCTCTAATAAAAATTTGTCATCAATTGTTTTATTTCCTTCTTTCTTCACTATCTGTAATATATTATCTATTTCATCATCCGTTTTATGCATACCATTATTCTCCAGTATGTATTTTATTGCTGCCTTCCCGGAATGCTTGCCTATAACTATTCTTCTATTGAGCCCAAAAATTTCCGGGTTTATAGCCTCGTATGTTTTCGGGTTGTTTATTATGCCCTGGACATGTATGCCAGCTTCATGTGAAAACGCATTTTCTCCTGTTATGGCTTTGTTCTTCTGAGGTATTATTCCGCTTGCTGCACTGACATATTTTGATATGCTGTATAGTTTTTCCATTTTTATATCTGTGTATGAATTTAAAAATCCATAAATTGATGACACAACCTCCTCTAAAGAGGCATTTCCAGCTCTCTCACCGATTCCGTTTACTGTTACCTGGGCTTCATTTGCACCAGCCATTAAACCTGCAAGGGTATTGGCTGTAGCCATTCCAAAATCGTTATGACAATGGATGCTTATGCCGGTGCTGGTAAATGATTTTATTTTGTTGATAAAATAATACATAGAGATTGGATTCATTATGCCTATAGTATCTGGAAAATTTATAGTTTCAACCTTAATGGAAGAAACTATCTGCTTAAGGAAATCCATGCTGGTTCGTGTTGCATCTTCTGGAGAGAAAATTATTCTCATGCCATAGCTCCTTGCATAATCTATAGATTCCATTATACTGTCAAAAACCTGTTCCCTGGTTTTTTTTAATTTATATTTCATATGGATATCCGATGTTGCAATAAACAGGTGTATTATTCTAGAATCTGACTCTATTACCTTATCTATATCATTTCTATTGCATCTTGCCAGTGAACATATATTTTCCATATCATGATTTATCTTTTTTATTGATTTCATTTCATCATTAGAAACGGCAGGAAATCCAGCCTCTATTATATTGACACCAGCATCATACAGCATTTTTGCTATCTTATATTTCTGATCTGTGTTAAATGATACTCCGGGTGTTTGTTCTCCATCCCTCAGTGTTGTATCAAATATACTTATATTTTCCCTGTTAAATTCATAGCCCATTCTGCTGTATTCACCCATATTGAAAAAATCGCTATAGCTTCCGCCACCATAAAAATACATCTTATTACCTCCAAAAATTCTAATGAAGATAACGTTTACTCAAGCAACAAAAAGAACAATTGCTCAATAAACATTATCGAATTCATCTACAGGTGAATTAACATAATGTTATATAAATATATCTATAACTGCTCTTGAATCAAATACAAAATTAAAAATGCCGTGAGCCGGGATTGAACCAGCGACCTCCAGATCTTCAGTCTGGCGCTCTCCCAACTGAGCTATCACGGCTACATAGTTACACTGGTAAATTCAGAATAGTCTCAATTTACATTTGATAGTGTTCAATATAACACTGTACCAGCAATTTCAGCGCTGTACACATTATAGCCTTAAACTATCCTGTGTTTATTGTTCGGATAATGATAAACTTTTCGCTCATTTTTATCTATAGGCTACAGAACATGAATCCCATGGAATGTGTACAACAACCCTTTCGATGCATACTGGCTATAAGACATATAATTAAAATCAATATATATCAATAAAAATAGGGCTAAAGTATATATAGTTAAGTTTATTCATTATCTCGATGAGAAAATTTTCAGAATATTTCACCGTATTCTTCTTCTACCGTTTAACAGGTATTATTCTATTCCTTAGTGGATTTGTTTTTTACTTATTCTGGGGAATAGAATATTCAGGATGGAAAGATTCTGGACTTATATCCTTTGTTGTTCCATTGATACTTTTAGGCCTTTTAACAATATGGCTAGGAAATGAAAAAGAAAAAGAGAATAGAAAGCTGATTAAAAAATAAATTTAAAAAATTGTTTATTAATTTTTCAGGATTGTGGATAAATAAATATATTGGTTTTTATTGTAATGGTATGCTTAAAAGAGGGTTTGGTGTTGCAAAGGCGATAAATTATAAGGCACGGGTGTATTTCCAGTGGAAACTGTTTATTTATAAGTGTTATGAAAGTAAAAAATTATTAATTGAAATGAAAAATAATACCCGCACTTATATAGGGGGGAGAGGGGTGTATTTCCTATGGAAGTGAAAAATGGTACCCCCCTGAGAACTGCTCTTTATGATGAACATAAAAAATTGAATGCTACAATGATAGATTTCCATGGATGGGATATGCCGCTTCAATATACATCCATTATAAAAGAGCATATGTCTGTAAGAAACGATGTTGGAATGTTTGATATTTCACATATGGGCGATATTGTAATATCCGGTCCGGGATCAGACAATTATGTTGATTATATTTTCCCATCCAGGATTTCATTATTAAAGAACAATGAATGTATGTACACTGCATTTCTTAACCCATCTGGGAATATGATTGACGATACAATAATTTATAGATTATCCGGTGAAAAATTCTTTTTAATACCAAATGCGTCCAATATCGATAAAATTTATAAGTGGATGATAGATAATAAAAAAGATTACGATGTAACAATAGAAAATTATTCAAATATAATCAGCCATATTGCAGTACAGGGCCCTAAATCTGTAGATGTTTTGAAAAATTTAGGAATGGAATTCCCTGAACAGTTTAAATTTTTATATTCAGATGCAAAAAAGTATAATGCAATAACTGGAAAAAATGAAATAATAATATCAGGAACAGGTTATACAGGTGAAAAAGGTGTAGAACTTATAGTTCCAAATGAACTTGCAGCAGATATGTGGAATAGTGTATTAAATGAAGTTAAAAAGTTGAACGGGCTTCCATGCGGACTGGGCGCCAGGGATACCTTAAGAATGGAAAAAGGAATGCTATTATCCGGACAGGATTTTAATGAAAATAAGAACCCATATGAAGCGTCTATATCTTTTATTGTCAATATCGACCATGAATTTATTGGAAAAGAAGCTTTGATGAAACAGAAAAATGAGTATACGGATATTTTTAGGGGATTTAAACTGGAAAACCGGAATATACCGAGAAATGGGTTTAATATATATATAAATGGAAATATAGAAGGAACAATAACAAGTGGAACTGTATCTCCTATTCTAAATACGGGGATTGGATTGGGATATATTAATAGAAAATACAGCAAAAGTGGAACTGAAGCTTTTATCAAGATAAGAGATAATATGGTAAAAGCTGAAATTGTAAAGCCAAAAATTTTGAAATAATACTTTTTTTACTTTTTAATTAATATAATAATATATTTTTTTATTATTAATAATAAAATAAGTGTGTCACTTTATAATAATATAATTTAAACTTTTATATTATATTATATATCATATCCTATTAATTATATATTTATTATTTATAATAATATAATATCATTATACCCACATACCCTTTTTTACGTTCCACTGGAAATGCACCTCTCCCCCCCTCCCGGCTATCCGAACTAATTTTCTATGTCAATAAATTAAATCCAGTTTAGAAACATTTAATAATTTTAGTATAATTTCCATTGAATTATGATGGGCCGATAGATCAGCGGTAGATCGCTTGCTTTGCAAGCAAGAGGGCTCGGGTCCAAATCCCGATCGGTCCATATTTGGATACAATGCTTTTTAAAAATATGTTATCTGTATTATTAAACCTAGATTTGCTATTTAACCAGATTCTTACCACAGATGCAATAGTCAAATTTAATAACACTTTTTATATTATTTATACAATGATTGTAATTAAGATCGGTGGGAGCATTATAACAGACAAATCAATGTATAAAAAATTCAATGGGCAAATAGTAGAAAACATTGTTAAAACTCTAAAACGTATAGATAAACAAATGGTAATAATTCATGGGGGTGGTTCTTTTGGCCATATAAAATCTAAAGAATATGGTTTGCCAGGCCAGGTTTCTGAAAGAACAATGGAGGGCATGAATATCGTACATAATGATATGGCAGAATTGGATCTTAAAATTTCAAAAATTTTTCAGGAAAATAAAATCTATAATATTTCACTTCCTGTTTCATCACTTGTTTATAATAATAAAAAAAATTATAATATTTTTTCAAAATATCTGGAACTGGGCATAACCCCCATTTCATATGGAGATACATACATACATGGCAATGAAATAGGTATATACTCTGGCGATAATATTGCATATGATATTTCAAAAATATTGCATCCCGAATTTGTAATATTCTTTTCAGACGTTGATGGCATATTCGATAAAAATCCGAAAAATAACCCTGATGCAAAGCTCTTAAAAACAATTTCAACAGATTTTCAATATGATACTATTAATCCAGATGTCACAGGAGGAATAATGAATAAATATAATAAAATGAAACTAATTTCTGATATAGGAATACCTGTATACCTCATTAATGGACTTTATCCGGAACGAATATATAATATAGGAAAGGATAATTTTACAGGAACGGTGGTTTAATGATAGAAAACAGAAAGGAAGAGCATATTAATATTGCTGAGAATATGAATGTTACTTCAGAGCACAATTTCTGGGATGATATTAGATTAATACACAGGGCTATACCTGAAGTTGATTATGATTCTATAAATACAAAAATTAATTTTCTAGGAACTGAATTCGGTTTGCCATTCCTTATATCTTCCATGACAGGCGGTACTGAAAAAGCAAGAAAAATAAACGAAAACCTTGCCAGGGCAGCTGAAGAATTCAAGATAGGCATGGGTGTTGGGAGCATGAGGGCTGCTATAGAAAATAAAAATATAGCAGATACATTTTCAGTTATAAATAATTATAAGATACCGGCAAGATTTGCAAACATCGGGGCACCACAGCTAATCGGGCAGGAAAAGCCTCCTATTTCTGATAAAGACATTGAATACATATTCAATCTTATAGGTGCTAAATACCTGATTGTCCATTTTAATTTTTTACAGGAAATGGTACAGCCGGAAGGGGACAAAAATGCTAGAGGAGTGATGTCAAGGCTAAAGGAAATAGCAAAATCTTATCCTGTCATAGCTAAAGAAACCGGCAGCGGATTCTCAAGGGATGATGCTCTGGAACTAAAAGATGCAGGTGTCAAAGCAATAGATGTTGGGGGTCTTGGTGGCACTTCATTTGCTGCAATAGAATATTACAGGGCTGAAAAAATTCAGAATAAAGAAAAAATGCACACCGGCCAGACATTCTGGAACTGGGGAGTACCTTCACCAGCATCTATTAAATTCTGTTCCGTTGGTTTGCCAATTATAGGGAGTGGAGGAATAAGAAATGGCCAGGACGTAGTAAAATCTATAATTATGGGGGCAGACATGGGTGCTATGGCGAGGAATTTCCTAAAGGACGCAGACACATCATACGAAGATCTGGTATTCCATATAAAAAATATAATAAAAGATATTAAAATTTCTATGTTTTTAACAGCTTCGAAGGATGTATCAGAACTTAAAAACAAAAGATATATAGTTTTAGATCCATTATATTCATGGCTAAACCAGGGTGATTAAATGGATGAAAAGAAAACAGAATCAAGATGCCCGAATTGCAATAGTTTTTTATATTATATTGAAGCAGACAATGAAATACCATACGAAGGCAAAATTACCATACATACATACGTATGCAAAAATTGCAACTATAAAAATATCACTATAGACAGGCATGAAAAGGGAGAGCCAAAAATTATAAAGTTTAAGATAAAGAATAAGAACGATTTAAAAACAATAGTTTACCGGTCTCCAGACGCAAGTGTCCATATTCCAGAACTGGAGGCTGAAATATCCCCTGGAATAGCATCTAAGGGCTATATCACAACTATAGAAGGCATATTAACAAGCATAAAAGAGAAACTTTCTATCATGGGCGACGATGAAAATATAAATGTACTGAGGCAAAGAATAGAAGGTATAATAAGCGGCGCAGAGGAGAGCGTAACCATAATACTGGACGATGATTCAGGGCAGAGCAGGATTAATAGCAGCAGGGTTGAAATAATTAAAAAGAAATAGCATTATTTATAAGAAATTTAATATATATCCAATCTTATTCCATATCAATGATAGAAATTTTACACCTTTCAAAATCATTTAAAAATTTTAAAGCAGTATCAGATTTAAACCTTGAAATAAACAACGGGCAAATAATGGGGCTTGCAGGCCTGAATGGTGCCGGAAAAACAACAACAATAAGGGCTGCATGCGGTATAATATTTCCAACTTCAGGAACGATCACCGTTAATAATTTTGATATAGTTAAAGAAAAAATAAAAGCATCCAGAAACATTGGCTGGGTTCCGGAACTGCCAAATTTTGAACCAGATGCCAGGCCAGTACCCCTTCTGAAATATTATGCAGGATTTTACGGTATAAAACCGGACGAAGCGGAGAAAAATGCTATTGAAATGATGAAACAGTTTGATATTTACAATTACAGGAATAGAAAATTAAAGTATTACTCCCAGGGAATGAAAAAGAGATTTGCACTCATAGCTGCAATGATAGGAAATCCTGACAATTATCTTTTCGATGAAACATTGAATGGGCTTGATCCAAACGGTGTTAAAGAGGTAAGGGATTTAATTATTAATCTAAAAAAGCAGGGAAAATCTATACTCCTTTCATCCCACATATTATCTGAACTGCAGAACGTTGCAGACAAAATTGCAATAGTAAAGAATGGTTCTGTAGTCAAAACGCTTTCAAGGGATGATCTGATGCATTTGGGGACAACAGGAACAAAAATACACATAAAAAACCCCGATGCCGGTATGGAAAAAATATTATCGGAATTCGGGGAATTTACATCAGATGGCACCTATTATTACATCAAAAATAATGGTGAAGTTGATGTTTCTGAACTTAACAGGCAACTTGTAATTAAAAATTACAGGGTGGATTATATCAGCATGGAGAATGAAACACTGGAAGATTACTTTTTGAATATGGTGAAATAAGATGAATGGATTTTTATATGATATAAAACGTACTATTACAGGAAAATTTACCATTATACTCATAGTTCTGCTTGTACTGGTAACCGCAGCATCTGCTTATGGAGCCGGAGTCAGTTCTGACTATGCACATCCAGGCAATACCGCTATCGTAATGCCATATATTAACCAAACTGGCAATTCAGTAAATATAACTGATTATGTAATAAATGGCTATGGAGACCCGGTTTCAGGGTTGCATATAACTTCATCTTTATATTACAATTTGAATAATAGTTTAATAAAGCACTTCAGTGGAACAACCAATGGTACAGGCTACGTTCATTTTAGCATTAAGAATTTATCTACAAATTTAACATACCGCTATAACGAATATTATCGGGATGGAATCGCACTGGTTGGATCCAATAATACCATGAATTATTATAATGGGCAGAATATTTTAATAAATGACGCATTCACCTTTGCAGCACCATATTATTCAATCAATTTTAACGATTCTAAATATCCATTATATGCAGTAAATTTGAAGGATAAATCTGACCCTGCACTGGTAAGCACAATGATATATAACCCGGACTATAAATCCACAGATAGCCCTGATGTCTATTATAATACATCTTCTACGCTTTTAAATACCGATCACTTTAACAAAACGAATACAGTATACATAGGAAAAGTAAACTCGAACAGGTTTATTGTCACACCACCCCTGAAGACCGCAGATGCCGGCAAATCTGTAAATATTTATATTGTTAACAGCA
>JAKAAU010000056.1 GCA_021802165.1 Thermoplasmata archaeon | reverse complement strand
GTATGAGGACAATGTAAAAACTATAAGGGCGCAGGAATCAGAACAATAAGGAAATTTTTGACCAAAATATAAATAATATGATTGAAATGTGGAATATATGCAAATAAAGATGCCCCGGCTCAGACGAGTATTCCTGATATCGTTTATAATAGAGCTTGCCGGATTTGCCATAATATCCTCACTGCCAATACATAATCCGGCACTTTATGCCAGTTTTAAGTCAGAGGACCATTCAATTATATCTCAATCATTCTTCCCTATGTGGCTGAGTATATTCCCACATAATCTCCTTATTGCATCAATAGAATTCATCCCTATTATAGGCATCTTCATGTTTTTATTCTCTATAGGTTCCACAGCATCTGTGATAGCAGTTGAGGGCACTTCAACCCATGTAAATGGTTTTGCCATATTTGCCAGCCTAATGCTCCTGCCACATTCATGGCTGGAGCTTCCTGCATATGCAGTTGCAGTAAGTACCGATATTTACATATTTTATTATCTGATAAAGGGTATCATGAAGGATAACTATCTGAAAATTATTTACATGTACCTGTTTATTGTGCTGGAGCTCGCATTTGCAGGGGCAATAGAAACTTCAGAAATCCTGTTGGAGGAATCTGCGCATCCATTTGATGCTTTCTATATGTGGATTCCCTCAATATTCATTATAGCCTTTCTGATATGGCTTTTCAGGCGTATTAATTCGGCTGAGTACGGGCATAAGCAGGAGCAGCAGCCTGATGAATATGATTTTAACCAGTTTTAAATATAAATAATATATACTCCTTTATTGAAAGTTGGATATTTTGGTGAACCCGGGGCATACAGCAATATGGCTGCCATCCGCATGGCATCCGGTGAATACATACCGCTGGATTCTGTACGTGCTGTATTCAGTGCACTTCAGGACCATAGTATAGATTTCGGTGTCGTTCCCGTGGAAAACTCTATTGAGGGAGCAGTAAACCAGACATATGACTTTCTCTTTAAAACAGATTTTTATATTGTAAAGGAGTATTATCTAAGGGTAAGGCACTGCCTTATTGGAAAACCGGATTCAAAACTAAACGATATAAAATATGCGATCTCGCATCCACAGGCACTGGCCCAGTGCTCAGAGTTCATATACAGACATGGGTTAAAGACAATCAGTGAGTACGACACAGCGGGAAGCGTTAAAATTGTAAGGGATGGCACTGATAGTTCCCGCGCTGCCATAGCCAGTGAACTGGCAGCGGGAATATACGGGATGAAGATACTTGCCAGGCATATAGAAAATAACAGTTCGAATTATACAAGGTTTTTCCTCATGGCCAGAAGTCCAGTTTCCCCGGAAGGCAGGGCAAAAATATCAATAGTATTTTCAACGGAGAATAAGGCAGGGTCACTTTACAGTATTCTAAAAGTATTCAATGAATACGGAATTAATATGACTAAAATTGAATCCCGGCCTGTGCAGTATAACCCATTCAATTACATATTTTTTATAGATATAGAAAGGAATAACAGTTCAGATGCGGCCCTCTCGAGGATACGGGATATAACCAATCCCTTCAAGGTGCTTGGGGTTTATGAAATGGCATCCATCAATGAATAACGGCCATGGAATATTTCCGGCATAAACATTTATTTACAATGTAATAATATAAATTTATGTTAACCTTTGAGGATTCCTTTGAAGTAAAGACAACACCTGAAAATGCATATAGCCAGGTAGCGGATATGGAAGCACTTGTCAAACTGGTGCCGGACCTGATAAGCCACGAACAGGTAAGTGAAACTGAAATGAAACTTACAGCAAAGGCCGGAGTTTCATTTATCAAGGGCAAATTTGACCTTATTCTGGATGTTACAGATAAAACTGAAAATCGGGAAATAACCCTCAAGGGCAGGGGCAATGGATCTGGTGCATCTGTAGATTTTACCCTCAACTTCAGGTTTACAGGCGACGGTGATATTACAAAAGTTGACTGGAAGGCTGAAATGAATGTTGTTGGAACTGCTGCCAGTATGGGGGCAAGGATGATGAAAAGTGCATCACAGAAATACATAACCAAACTTGTTAAGAGCTATAAAAATGCCCTTGAAGGGGAAACGGTGGAATAAAAATGCCTGTTGATAGCCAGACATTCAATTCATCTGAAAATGTTGATACTAAAAACACTATCCTGGATTTCCTGGAAAAGAACAGGGAAAACGCATATACATTAAAGGAACTGAAAGATCACCTGGGGAAGGGTCACGAGGAGTGGATGGTACATATGGAGCTAACCTCGCTTATATGGGCTGACAAGGTGGAGTACAGGGATATTTACGACAGTGAGGGCAAACTTGTCCGGTATTTTAAAATCAATAAACAAAATAAGAAATAAATTATATTTTTCATAGAAGTCAAATTTAAATTACATTACTGGTTTAACCTGCATGATATATGAATTTGAGGGAAGGACTCCCAAAATAGGAAAAAATACGTATATTTTTGAAAATGCCACTGTAATCGGGGATGTACATATAGGCGATAATGTATGGATAGGCCCGGGAGCGGTTCTGCGTGGAGATTACGGTGCCATCAGTGTGGGATCGTATTCTGCAATCGAAGACAACTGTGTTATACATGCAAGGCCAGGTGAAAAAACCATTATTGGAGAACATGTAACTGTCGGGCACCTTTCTGTAATCCATACAGGTATAATAGGTGATTATGCCGTTATTGGTATGAATTCCACGGTTTCAGATTTTGCAAAGATCGGTGAATGGGCTGCAATAGGGGAGGGTGCTGTTGTCAAAAACAATAGTGTAATACCAGAAAAATCAATTGCAGTTGGCATACCAGCTAAAGTTGTCAGTACTGTAACTGAGAATTATATGGATTTATGGAAAAAATATAAAGAAAATTATAACACATTTTGCAACCGGTACGCAAAAAATCTTAAAGATTATCCACTGTAATCTAATAAAAATAGAGAATTTTTCAGTTGTATTTTGATACAACTTCTTCTATCTTTTTATAATCCGGCTCTTTTCCTGCATCCTCACTTACCCACCTGTATACAACTTTCCCGGTTTTATCGAGGACAAATACAGACCTCTTGGATGCGGTTAATTTGTTTAGGTTAAGGAAATTCTGATATAAAACTCCGTATTTTTGTGATATCTCTCTGTTTCCATCACTGAGCAGGTCAAACTGAAGGTTGTTTTTTGTTGCAAACTCCTTCAGAGAGAATGGTGAATCCACACTTATTCCCACTACCTTTGCATTCAATTTATTGAAGTTTGCCATAGAATCTCTGAATGTGCACATTTCCTTTGTACAAACTGATGTAAATGCACCGGGGAAAAACGCCAGAACTGTCACATTTCCCTTATAATCCGATAACTTTCTGCCCTTCAATCCAGTATCAAGTGCCTCAAAATCAGGGGCCATTTCTCCTTCGTTTACCATATTAATCTCTTATACATATAATCAGTATATAAAAAGATGATGTGGCGAATTTTAAAAAAACACTTTTATTAATAGCCATTTGAGGAATTTTATTAGGATCAGAACTAAATTATGTTTATTTCTATTAAGTGGCATCCTCCCGTAGCTAACTAAAGGAGGCTCCCGCTTAAGAATTAAAAAATGTCCTGCTGCTCTCCGGTATTCTGTTCCAGTCCTGCATATATTCCACAATATCCTTCTCTGTGTTTATATGGCTCCCGAGCATTTTTATCAAATTGTACGGCACAGAGATTGCACCAACGCCCATCATTCCGGCACGTACTATATGCTCAGGGTTTGAGATATTGGTAACAAGCACTTTGGAATCAAATTTGCTATTTTTAAATGTTTCAGAGGCGATATATGCCAGCTCCATGCCGTCCCTCCCGTTGCTCTCTATTGCGCCTGTTCTTATGGAAACATATTCAGCATAGTTCTGCGCCGCCATAATTGCCTGCACAGAGTTATAAACAGAGGATGCCGAACATTTTACTTTCTTGTCGTTCAGTTTTAGCATTGCCTTTAAACCCACAAGAGTTGCCGGGATTTTTACTATTACGTTCATTCCCAGGGAATGGATCTTCAATGCCTGTGACATTATTGTATCATAATCCTGTGCAACAACCTGTATGTGCACTTCGCCGTTAACAGCTTTTATTATGCTACCTATCACCTGCTCTGTTGTACTCCCCTTGCATACCTCATGTGCAATTGAAGAGGGGTCCGTGGTAACTCCATCTATAAATCCGTAATCTGAAATTTCCTTTATCTCATTTAAATCACAGCTGTCAAGAAAGAATTTCATTTTAATCCGGTTATAATTATTTTTTTATATATATAGCTATTTGTTATCCGTTAACATTCTGGGGGTCAATCGCAGTCAGTTATGGATATATATAAAATTAAACCATTAAGAAATAATTAATAATATAATTATAATAACCTTTTATGGATATTGAAAGTATGAAGGATGTCAAGAACATAACCGAGAAAAATATCAAGGATATGTATTCTGATACGATTGAAAATTTTACAGTCAACAGCATAGTAAATAACAGTGATAGATACGATGTGTCAACAGAATTCGATCTATCAGGATATCACTATACAGTTTATCTGAGCATAGATACTGAGGGAAATATTACAAAATTTAGCCAGATTGCCAAGACCAAAATAGAATAACAGTTAGTCGGAAATATTTTAATAAGTGCTTAGCCATATGCTTATATGAAAAGCATAGAGAATGCCTGGAAGGTTCCACTTACCACCGGCGGAATATTCAGAATTGTTGTAAATGATAGTAGTATAGAGTTTTACCGTATATTTTCGGGAAAATACATAGCAGAGGAACTGAAATTAAAGAAAGATATGGAGTATATAGACTCTTTAATAGTACCGGGTGCCACAGACCCCGTGGAACCAGAGGATCTGTTTAACAGAATAAAAAACATGGTACAGAAAATAACCCGTGAATACTACGAGAAAAATCAGGTTAAAACAGATGAAATATTAAAAAACAAAACAGCGCAGCAGTATGAAAAAATAAATTTAACAGATATCAAAAATATTAGCCTCTCCGATTTGACTGATGATAAATTTCCCGAGCTGATAATCAACGATGAAAGGTTTCTGCTGCCCTTTGAAAACTTTGCACAGCCTTCCAAGGATGATAAAACAAGATACGGGGAATACAGGACAATAGTGCTGGATATTAAAAATAGATCGGGAGTTAAATAATTTTTAGATCTGGTCGGAAATTTTTTTGTTTATAATGCTGGCAAATTTATCTGGCAAGTCGATAAAGGGGGTGTGACCTGCACCATCTATAACGATTATCTGGCTTCCCCTTATTCCCTTATTTAATTTTTCTCCATAGTCGAGCGATATTACCCTATCCTCCATGCCCCATATAATAGTCGTAGGGCACTTAATTCCGGCAAGTTCTTCCATGGTAATTTTTTCCTCCCTGCGGGCATTATTCTTCATAATGCGTTCTAATGCGTCCCTGTTTTTATAATTTCTGACTCTCAGTATGGAATCAATAAAACTCTTAACCACTTCAGGCCCAAGCTCTCCCGGTGTCGGAGATATGCCGGCACTGTCTACCAGGAAAAGCATATCAGGATTTGATATTGTGGAGGCAAATTTCAACGATATCCATCCGCCATATGAGTTCCCGACCATGGAGAAATTTTCCAGCCCAAGGCTATCTACCAGGGACTTCACTGCATTTGCCTGCTGGCTTATTGTATAATCAATTTCCGGCTTATCTGAGTGCCCATGGCCAAGAAGATCCACAAGTATTGGCCTGATCCCGGCATCCAGCAATGGTTCAATTTTCAGCCAGGTATTGCCGGTTCCACCCAGACCATGGAGGAAAATCACAGGATAGCCATTATCCCTGTCCAGGAATGATATTTTCCCATAAGGGGTCTGGCAGTATTTCCTCTGCATTTCACTCACGTGATCTGGAGGCAATCTTCATTGCCTCGTCGATATTTTCCAGCTCCATTGCAATATCAGATACGGAATCGTAGAGGTAACCCATACTGGTTTTGAATTCCTTTTTGTCCTTCTTTGTCTTAATCGTTTCCATCACGGTGTCTATTTTGTTCAGTGCTGTTTTGCCAAGTTCGAAGGCGGCATTGATATCACTATCCCTGAGTATGTTTATCTTCCCGTAAATCGCCTCAAAATAATTTTCCCAGTCCTCGGATTTCTCTGATAATTCCATAACCCTGTCATAAATTTCCATGGCCGCCGGCTGTTTGGATTTAAGGGATGATAACGCTTCCGCCTTTGAATTGTTGGCCAGGGCAAAAAGCTGGCCATCCTTTATCTCATCGGCAACACCTATTGCCTGGTCGAAGTATCCTATGGCATCGTCGCGCTTTCCACTGTCGAGGTATATATAGCCTATGTTAAGAAGGTCCATGATCTCCAGCTCCTTATCGTCCAGCTTTTTATGCAGGTCCAGGGATTCTCCCGCATACTTAAGCGGATTTTCGGTGCTTTTATGGTCTAAGGAAAAATAGCACTGGGAAAGTTTATAGCAAATTTCTGCCTTCAGGTCATCTTGCTTTATGCCCTCATAGGCCTTTGTATACTCCCTGATAGCGTCCATATATTTTTCCTTCTTTACAAAGTTGTCTCCATTTTTTATATTTTCTTCATAATCTTCCATGTTTATTCATCCTCTTATTTTTTCAATGATTTCCTTTGCTGCTGTATAGCTTATGTTCTTTCTTAGTATCATTTCACCGGCAACCTTTTCAATCATGTCCCCGGTGGCGCCTGCAGCTATTGCAATGTTTCTGGCATGCAGCTTCATATGTCCGCTCTGTATGCCCTCATCTGCAAGTGCCCTCAGGGCAGCAAAATTCTGTGCAAGCCCTACAGATGCCAGTACTGTTGCAAATTCTGTAGACCCCGAAATTTTCATAATCTTCATAGCAAGCATTGCCTTCTTTGAGGTTTTTGTGGCCCCGCCAACAGTGCCTACTGCAACAGGGACTTTTATTGACCCTATCAGGTTTCCATCAGAATCCTGCCGGTAATCTGTGAGCGGCCCATAACCGTTTATTGATGCATAGGCATGGGCATTTGCCTCCTGTGCCCTGAAATCATTCATTGTGGCAAGGAGTACGGCATCTATCCCGTTCATTATACCCTTGTTGTGTGTTGTGGCCCGGTATATATCATGTTTTGCAAATTCATTTGCCATTATAATTCTTTCGACTGTTTCCCGGCCGAGTTTTTTTCCATCAAATTTTGCATAGGCATATGTTATTCTCTCTGTGGTAAGGTTGCTCATAATCCTTAAATTGGATTTTGCCCCTGTCAGTTCTTCTATGTAACCTGAAACATATTCGAGCATTGTGTTAATTATGTTTGCCCCCATTGCATCCGCAACATCAATGACGAGATTAACAATCAATTCATTATTTACATAGTGGACCTCAATGGATTTTGCACCGGCGTTCAGGCTGGAAAGTGTTCTTGATCTGGTATTTGCCATTTCCAGTATTTTTTCCTTATTCTGAAGTATTTTAATTATAGCATAATCGGGATCGGGCACGTTGTAAAGTTCGATCTCTCCCCTCATTAAAGATGCTGTTGAATATGCTGTAAATCCTCCCGGCCTCGCATATCTTGCACCATTTGAGCAGGCAGCAACAACTGATGGCTCCTCAAGGCTCATGGGGATCAAATAATCCTTACCATTTATCCTGAAATTTGTTGCTATGCCAACGGGATAATCCATGACTGTATATACATTTTCGATCATATTCCCGGCTGCATCCATGGGCATTCTGTAATCCATAGTTTCCATATCTTCTTCTGTCAATCCTGAAAATTCTTTTATGAGTTTTCTCCGCTCTTCGATACTCATATTATGAAAGCCGTGTATCAAGGAATCCATATCGAGTAATCATTTATATATTATTAACTTTTATCAGCAAAACCTGTTTTTAACACTGTAATTCTTCAAATCAAATATACGGTGCCATATATGCCTGATGAATATATCATGAAGTTACTCAATGCTGTTATTGAAATGAAAAGCATATAAAACATCATGGCATTATATAATATGCCCAGAAGCCCATATAGCAGCTATAGAAAATATATACGAAATTTCAGGGAAGATTCTATTCTTGATTATCTGGGGAGCAATACAGTTATCAAGGAAAATAACGAAAATCATGCTCTGGACCTTATAGAACTGATGGGAAATGATATTAAAAATAATTTCAATTTCAGAATTGCAGGCAGTGCTATTTTAGCCATGAAACATGCATACACATCTGCGGTGAATGGCATGGCAAGTGCTGCATTCGAAAATACAAGATTTTTCCTTGAGCGTGTTGCACTGCTGAGGGAAATAGAGGAGATGGATACGGATAATAATCCCTATGAAATGGCACTGGAGCATATGGAATGGCACAGGCTTATAGATAAAAAATTTATAATATACGGTCTTCAGCAGTTTACAGGAAGGGTATGGCATTACACAGGGAAAGATTACATTCCCAGGGGAATATAGATC
>JAKAAU010000055.1 GCA_021802165.1 Thermoplasmata archaeon | reverse complement strand
ATTTATGTAACATTCTCACACACGGAACGGTTTTGCTTCTATATGGGTTATTTATACAGTATCAGCAACATTATTTTACATTGGATATAAGATGCGTTGCCACCTTTCAATAATGTCCCGCAATTAAATAAATGATCTACTAATACAAGTGTTAAATCTATTTAAAAAAAGTAGATATTATTGTAACACTTAATGTATTTCTTCAAGATTTGACATGGATTTGGTGGTAACCCTGGCGTATCTATCTATCCCATACAGGGTTAATGTTGATGAAACGACTGCCTTACCATGGGGCAATACTGCAGTATACATGTCGAGGTAATCACTTTTGCTTTCATCATGGTAAAAATTTTTGAAATATATTGTACCGCTTCTACTCTTCTTATCCAGATTAAGAATTATCACATTTAGAGAGCTTTTTGTGTAATCTTCAAGATCAGATATGCCATTAAGGCCATTCTTATTAAGGTATTCAAGTGCAGCCTCAGTATCATTATATACGCCCTTTATTCCTAAATTCTCCATTAATTGTTGCTTATCTACAACTCCATTATGCGCCATATACATAACCTGATTTCCATTGGAAACCATGAATGGGTGTTCAAAAATTGGAGAGAGTAAATCTTTGTCATGTGCATTCAATGCATGGAATATAGCATATATCTTTCCATTAAATTCAGGCAAATTTAATTTTTCTTTATATATCGGCTTTGTAGACCTGAAATGAAATAGGTTATCTTCCGTATAAACGACAATTCCAAATCCATCATCATGGCTCGAGTAACCATATTTCTCCCCTATTTTATCCTTACGTGAGGCTTCTATCAAGGCAGAGTAAAGCTCATCCAGCTCCTCATTGGAATACCCCACATAACCAAACATTCTGCACATATAGAATATATAAGGTTTCATAATATAATAATTATGAGTTACCGTCAAAGAGGCCCAATTTAGGAAGTCTGTATTCATCTTACTCAGACTAAGTGAAATCCATATCATAATATTGCCCGCAAAAATGGTATTTTATAAAAAAATAAGAGAAAACTCAGGTTTGCAACATTTAACAATCATATAAATTATTAGAAGAACAAATTATAATTCCATAAGTTTCCCAAAGGGAACTTTTTCATCTGTGTTTATACCATGCAACCTCAATGTTGAGGAAATTACTGCATCACCATGAGTTAGGTGCACTTTGTACATATCACTATATTCATGTTTATCTTTATTTATATAGTAATTTAAATAATATAATGACCTTTTTTTATCAGTTTTCGAAATAGATAACATCAGAAGGTTTAAGGATGATGTTGTGTAATTTTTCATAAGATTATTTATTGTATCTGAATTAATTCCATATTTCGAAATATACTTTAATGCCAGTTCTGAATCAGAAGCGTCATACCTGTAATTTAATTCCTTTTTTAATTCATCTTCAGATACAGAACCATTATGTGCAAGGTAGATCAGATTATTGCTATAGTCATCCATAAAAGGGTGTGAATACATAACTCCCATGTGTTTTTTCCCCGAAGCCTTTCTTGCAAGGAAAATGGCATACATATCTCCAGTGACCTCGGGCAATTTCACATTTTCTTCATATATGGGGTTTTCAGATCTATAATAGTAAATATTTTGCCCGTTGTATATTACGTACCCGAAACCGTCGGGATGATTTGCATACCCGAATTTGCTTCCTATTGTATCATTTCTTGCAGATTCTTTCAAGGCATTATATAAATTATTTAATTCTTCCTGTGAATTGCCTTTATAGGCAAACATCCTACACATGTAAATATATAATTTGATTGAATATATAATTTCTTATTTTAAAATTAAATATGATATTCGTTCTGCACGCTTGACCGGATTATCTCTATTTATTCAATTTTTTTATTATCTTATTTATATCGGCAAAATCCACATTGATTGCTTCGTTACTCTTTGTTTTAAAAGATTTTGCAATAATCATATAATACTCTTTATTCCTTTTAATATTAACACTTAATGATTTATATTTTAATTCGTTGTATATTTTTATTCCGTCAACATCTGGTACAAATTTAATTTCTATAAAGACAACATCATTTTTGTCGTTAGTAGCAACTCCATCTATTTCAACATCTTTATGCCAGAATTTGTTAACCTGGAAATTGTGAATCGGGATAGGTATTATTCCCCTGGAAACCATTTCAAGTGCAATTCTTTCAAAGGTATGCCCGTAGAATGTATTTAAATTATTATTGATTTTTTTAAAAACGCTCTCAATATTCCCCAGCTCCAGGTCAGACCTATTTGGATCTACAAACTTATAATAAAAATTTAAAAAATAATCATTAATTTCATAGATTCCACGCCTTTTTTGATTAAGAGGGATAATATATTTGATGAATCTACTGGAAATAAGGGTTTCCAGATACCTGGAGATATTTCCGGAATCTAGATGGAGTGCATTCTGCAGCTCTCCATATGTATTTTTACCCTCCGATATTCTTTTTAAAATCATTTCATATATCCTGGGTTCCCGGAATTCTTCTTTCAACAGTATTTTTGGTTCTTCATATAATATCTCCCCCTTTGAGAGTATTATATTTTTGATATTCCATTCAATATTCTGATTTTTATCTATCAGGGAAAGGTAGAATGGGACATTTCCAAAAATTGAATGTATTTTCACAATATCTTCGAAATCTCCAGGATAAAAATATTCTATTAAATTCGGATCGAAGCCAGATATTTCTAAACTACCGGTTCTCCTGCCATATACCGGCGACTTGAAATTTAAAATCTCATCCTCCATCATGCTTATGCTTGAACCTGAAAAGATAATAAACAGTCTGGAATTTACCATTAATTCATCATATATTTTCTGGAATATGGATAGAATACCTTTATTTAATGAAACTAGATAGGTAATTTCATCTAATGCTATTATTATTTTTTCATCTTTAATTTCATCTATTAGGTATTTAAACAGGGTAAACAGGTCCACTTCAAGATTCAAAAAATACGACTTGCCTGTAATACTGGAAAATTCTGATTTTAAATATGTTATATTCTCCTCTATACTGTCTGCTGTGCATAAATGATATACCGTCTTTTTTCCGGAAATAAACTCTTTGATAAGTTCAGTTTTTCCTATTCTTCTCCGGCCATATATTATTATTAATTGTGGTTTATCCTCATCATATTTTTTATTAAGAAAATTTAATTCATATTTCCTGTTTATAAATTGCTGTATCATAATTATCATAATTTGATTACAGGTTAATATAAAAAGTTATTTACTAATATCAGGTGATAAGACAATATAGAAATTGAATAGGCTCATTAATATAGTTAGCTGACTCTCTATGAATCCAGACATAGATAGGATCTTTAAATGCTGTTCTGGATAAAATGACCGGGGATTTCCGGTTAACAATGTTAAATTATCTTCTATTGTTTATATGACTATTTATGTTTAAATTCTTCCTGTCCTTGCATTGTTTCCGTAATGCACTACCTTTTTCCATGGCACATTAATAAAGATTCTTTTTTATATCTTAGTCTTATCATTGAAATCATACCGGCGAATGCGCCGATTGAAAGAAATGAAAATGCCCAGTGCCAGCCTACAATATTTCTCAATATATCTATAGCATAAATTGATCCAACGGTTATTAAAAAACCTACAGCCATTTGAAACGTTAATGCACTCCCCCTTATTGCATCGTTACTTAATTCTGTGACAGCGGTAGAAAATTGTGCTGAATCTGCTATGGCGGTTATTCCCCAGACAATACCTACAATTATTGTAATATACGGGACAGCTCTATATGTTAATCCTATTAATATGGCGGCTGTTCCGCTTATACTGAGGTATATGGACGTAGATAAGGTTCTCCCTATCCGGTCAGATATAACCCCACCAAGGACAGACCCTGTTACACCGGATAATCCTATAATTGAAAATGAAGCAATTCCCGTTATAAACAATAACCTGCTTCCCGTATAATAAAAGGCAAAACTTGATAGGAGAAATATTGGAATCCACGTCCACATAGCATACAGTTCCCACATGTGTCCAAAATAACCGAAATTTGCAAGCATCACCGGTTTATTTTTTATTATCTGTTTTATTGTATCCCATTTGAATTTAGGTGCTTTTATCTGATTTTTATCATCGTGCAAAGCAAATAAAACCATAGCTCCACCCAGAATGGATAACAACGATGAAAATTCCATCAATGCCCTCCATTCCGTAATAAATGGCAAATCCAGTATTATATGTGGCAATGCAGTTCCAAGCGTTAGCCCGGCTATTACTATACCAAGTGCTAAACCTCTTCTCGTGGGAAACCAGCTTGATACAATTAAAACTGCCACAGGGTAAACCCCTGCCATCATAATTCCGGTTGATAGCATTAAAACCATTTCAATTAAAAAATGGCGATATAATAGAACAAATAACAGCGTAAATATCGCACTCATAATTGAAGAAAAGGTGAATAATTTTCTTGGGTTAACTTTATCAGCCAGCCCCAGAGTAGCACTTATCAATGCACCCAGAACAAAGCCTATCTGTACCATTAAAGTTACAATAAGGGTACCTAATCCGGAAATACCCCATACAGGTTCCAGTTCGGGTGCTATGGTGGATGCACTAAACCATAAACTCATCACCATCAATTCAGAAACGCTCATTATTATGAGAACAAACCATTTATATTTTTTAGCCTCCATACAACCACCACTATAAAACTATCTGCACAATTCCTATAATTATAAACACAGTTCCAAGGATTTTATATGTTGATAAGGGATTTATGTTATTTCCAATTCTGGAAAAGATAAGTCCAGATAATATTGATATACTGCCTATAATGAGAGCCGCTATTATCATGATATGGCCGGCAATTAGATACCCGACAGTTCCGGAAGAAGCAGATATAATCATAGAGAAGGTAGATGTTCCCACAGCTGTTTTTATATCAAGTTTTAATATTAAAATTGATATTATCAAAAACATTATTCCACCACTTGCTCCAAGTATCCCGGTTGCAAGCCCTACCGGTATTGTAATCAATACAATTTCCCAGGGCTTGATATTTAATAATCTTTGAGTATCTTTGGTATTTTGCATTTCTTTTCTTCTTATGAGTGAATAAATACCCATAGCAATTATAAAAACGGCAAAACCAATTTTTACAGATTCAGCTGGAATAAGAAATGCTATTCTTACACCAATCTGTGAACCTATGATAGCTCCCAGGATCATAGGTATTCCCTTTTTGATATTTACCCTGCCACGTTTAAAATATACATACGCAACCATAACTGATGTAATTACATCGATTAACAGGCTTGTGCCAATGGCCTCCTGGGGTAATTCAGAATTTATAATTATCAAAGCAGGAACAACAGCAACAACTCCACTGGAACCAAGTACACCGGTTAATGCCCCCACAATTATTCCCAGTATGATGAATTCTAAATAGAAGAGATAGAACATAAATATATATTTTAATTTACTATTTAATAATTCTTAATTGTGATTTACTATTTATAATAATCTTAAATGAGATTAACCCCGATGCAACGCCCTAATATAAAAATTTCAGGATAAGGTTAAAGGTATCTGTTTGATTTTATTGCTTCTATTAATCTCAGCACCATGGGAAGATACCTTGCGCTGATAAATAATTCAAAGCCGTCATTTGATATCATAAGCTGTGAAACATTTATGTAATTGAATGACAAAGTTTCCATAAAGGTCTGTATTGATTCCTCATTTATTTTCTCCCTGTCTATTGTTATGTTAATTTCTATAAAATCACCATATAACTTTTCAGGATATGTTTTTTTTATATTTTCCGGTGTTTCCCCTGAAATCATAACCCACATAGTATGGCTCTCCGGCGTTATACGTATTGCACGTGAATAAGGATAATATGCTCTCATAGCCTCATCGTCATAATCACAGTATAAAAGTGAAAGCCCTGTAATAATATTAATTTTCATGTCAGAAAAAGGGTTGTTTGTAGTTTTTTGCCTGGTAGCATCATAATCTTTCCTTAAAATTGTTGAAATTGTATTAATTTTGGGGGTATAATTATATTTCTCTTTTATTTGATTCTGGATTATACGTGATAATGAATTATAATTAACAACACCTGTATTGAGCATCCATTTAAAGGCTTTATTTTCATTTAGAATGTTAATTACGTCATTTTTAATGTTTCCCCTTTTTGTTACTTTTGGTTTTTTACCGGATTGCTGCATATATGCATATATTCAGAATCTATATATAATAATTATTGGATATTATAAATTTCATGCAAATCAAATGGTATTTTCCCTATCAATATAATATAGCCATTATCAAAGCTATGGAATTATATAGCAAATCCAGGCAAAGTATCTTGAGCATTCAATAAACTTATTAATTTACACTTTTCTGCATATCAGGCAATTTAAAATATACCGGTTAAGTTGAATTATAATGCGATTTCCATGGTAATATTCAATTTTGTCTGTTCAGACTGCTTATAATGTAAATTAAAATTTCGGAAATAGAAATATTATTATCAATTGGAAAAATGCAATAAAGTCATGCTTGAAAAGGGATTGTATGAAAAACTGATAAATTTTTGCCTGAGAAATGAGCTAAACAATAACACAGAAATTGAATCACTGGAAAAGGCACTTGTTAATGATCAACTATCACGGATATTAGCTGCATATGTTGGTGAAAGAACGAAACATAGGCTGGACATTATGGAAGATAAACGTCTCCCTGTTTCAGACCGTCTGGATTTCGTCAATAATCTTTTAGATAAAATAAACAGCGATGGGAGAGAAAGTACATCCAAAGAGAAAATTCATATCAATAATCCTCTGGACAAAATAAGCAGCAAGACAGAACAAAATTGTGATAATATAGAATCACCCCCAAAGATTTTGCTTTCCGCATATCCTAAAAATAATGAAAATAAAAAAATCGATTTAACAATCAGGCCGGACACATCTGTTGCATACAGTTCCCTTTTCACCGGTTCATCAAATGAGCCACAATTTTATTATGAGTTGCAGAAAGAGATACAAACATCTGATCAGGTAGATATGCTGGTATCATTCATAAAGTGGACTGGATTAAGGTTAATAATAAAAAAGTTGAAGGAATTTACAGATAATGGTGGGAAATTAAGGGTCATAACAACCACTTACATGGGAGTAACGGATATTAAAGCTATTGAAGAATTAGCCAAATTGACCAATACAGAGATAAAGATATCATACGATACAAAAAATACAAGGATGCATGCGAAAACATATATATTCCTAAGAAACACAGGATATTCAACAGCTTATGTTGGCTCTTCTAATCTCTCAGGTGCAGCGATATCCAGTGGACTTGAATGGAACTTGAAGATAACAAAGATTGACATGCAGGATGTTTTTGATAAAATAGATGCAACTTTTGATTCATACTGGAGTTCTGAAGCGTTTGAAAGTTTCTCGCCGGATCAACTGGCTCGATTAAACAAAGCCCTGAAAAATGAATCTTCAATTAACAATAGCGGCAATGAATATTCTTTTGATTTTCATCCCTACCCATATCAATCAAAAATCCTGGAAGAATTGAGGGCAGACAGGCAATTACGGGGAAATTACCACAATCTTGTTGTTTCAGCTACAGGTACTGGAAAAACCATCATTTCAGCATTTGATTATAAACAATTTGTTAGAGAACATCCTGATAGCTCCAATCGCCTTCTCTTCATAGCCCATCGGGAGGAAATCCTCAAGCAAAGCATTGCCTGCTTCAGAAATGTGCTGAAAGATCCTGAATTTGGAAATTTATATGTTGGGAACTACAAACCATTATCAGATGAACATCTCTTCATGTCAATTCAGACATTTGAATCTATAAGGCCAGATCTACAACTGGATAAGCATTATTATGATTTTATTATTATTGATGAATTCCACCATGCCGCAGCTAAATCCTATGCAAATCTCCTGAATCATTTCAATCCAGAAATTATGCTTGGACTTACTGCCACTCCAGAAAGGATGGATGGAAGGGATATCCTGAAATATTTCAATAATCATATTACATCAGAAATAAGGCTTCCCGAGGCTATAGATCAGCATCTTCTCTGCCCATTCCAGTATTTCGGAATAACAGACTCTGTTGACCTTGAAAACATAGCATGGAAAAAGGGCTCATATGATGTATCTGAACTGGAGAACTTATACGTTAAGAACAGTGGAGCCAGAGAAAGAGCTAAATTAATCATAGACGCTGTACGGAAATATAGCACAGATATTAACAGCATGAAAGCCCTAGGATTTTGCGTTACAAAAGCCCATGCAAAGTTTATGGCCCACTATTTCCAGGAATCTGGAATACAATCCATCGCATTAACAAGCGATTCCACACACCAGGAAAGAAATGATGCCAGAATAAAACTTGTGTTCGGTCAACTACCCACAGCTAAAGCAGTGAGCTTGCAACTGGGCTGCCACAATGGACAAAAAAATCACCCGCTACAATAGGCTGGTTGGCAACAGCCCTGTTCCTGA
>JAKAAU010000054.1 GCA_021802165.1 Thermoplasmata archaeon | reverse complement strand
GGCACCTATGACCATCATTGCAAGTGTTATTTCAACAACACTCTCTGTGGAAGAGCCCGGGGCATACACTACTTTTATATGTTTTTCCTCGGCAAAATCTGTATCTATATTATCCACACCTATACCTGCTCTCGCAATTATTTTTAATTTTTTTGCTCTGGATATAACTTCTTTTGTGATTTTTGTTCTGCTTCTTACAACGACCACATCATAATTTTCAACAACTTTCAGAAGATCCTGTGCAGAGATTTCGGGATTATAATCTATTTCAAATTTACCGCTTAATTTCTCCCTCAACACGCTGTCAACAGGGTCACATATCAGTACCTTTCCGTACATATAAAGTAATGCTATTATCACTTATAATAATTTCTTATCGTAATATAAATCATATATACCGTTAAATAAGCAATAAATAGTGGCAATTTTTTCTTCAACTTCGATATATTTTTTTAATGTTACGACAGTTTCTTATTAACAGATCATTTTTGTAAAAGTAAATTTCAAAATTGCCCTGGAAATGGTTATATAAAGTATTTATAGGATACAGGATTTAAGAAGTATGCAGCTGATGTTCGATGAATACTTCAAATCATATCCGGTAAAAAAGAAAATAATCGAAAGGCTGTATGCAAATGGCATATCCATAATAAATGATAAATTCCTAGTAAACAATATAGAAATTCCTTTAAGCAGCATTGCAAATGCATTAAAAGTTAATAGAAGAACACTTTACGAAACCATCAAATTTGTAAATAGTAATTCAGTAGTAAAGGAAGTAATGCAGAATATTTCAGTGATACCTGACATAAAAAAAATTTCATTATTGATGAGAAATGAAATAGTAACAGTATATATAGAAAAGGGAATGTATTCTAAAGTTATAGTTGAAATCATGGATATTTTAAAAAATCATATTTCTAATATAAAGGAAATATATTCAAAGAATTCAGATTATGATTCTAACTTCATAAGGATTATATTTTACAATGAGCTAAATAGTTCATTATTCAGTGGAATGGACAGAATCCCTGGCATAAATAAAATAATTATAATTTCTCCCGAAAAGTTAAACATCATATGTGATAAATGTGAAATAAAGATATGCCCCCATAAAATATCTTCAAGCTTGGGAGAACATAATATTTAGATTGGATTATAAAAATTTAGGTATAATAGAAAAATATATATGTAACTATATTTTTAGTATATCGTGGACCCTAGACAGGAACTTATAAAAAACATATACGATTTCCTCAGGAAAAATAATTTTACTGTTTCAGAGCCGGGGCTTTACGGACTTGTTACTTTTGATTTGATATGTAGAAGGGGTAAAGAAAGATACATACTCAAAATACTGTATAATGTTAATACTTTCAGCAAAATAGGCGTGGTGCCGTTAATCAAAATGAGTGCAATGACTGATTCTACTGCACTTATAATAGGGGAAAAGGCCGGTAATGGAAAACTCGAGAGAGGGGTTCTGTATTTCAGGCATGGTGTACCGATACTTTCACTGGAAGGCTTTGAAGATTATATCAATGGGGATACCCCGTTTATTTATTCTGCACCGGGAGGATTCTATGTAGGAATAAATGGACAGAAAATGCGAAATCTCAGGGAGAAAAAAGATTATTCAATAGGCTATATAGCACAGAAGCTGGGTGTTTCAAGGAGGTCTGTATCGCTCTACGAATCTGGAAGCTCTGCAACTATAGATATATATCTTAAACTTGAATCCATTCTAAAAGGTGATATCAGCCGGGAAATTGATATATCGATAACCTCAGAACCGGACATGCCTGTTAGTCCCGCAAGTGATTTTATCAATGAGGTTCTGGGAATTATGTCCAGTATTGGGTACATTTCTGAATATATCAGCAGAAATCCCTTTGATGGACTTTCTTCTAGCCCTGGCTCCAGATTAATCCTGGGAACATTCAAGGATACCGGTGAAAATTTAAACAGAATAAAATCAATCAAAAAGATAAGTGATGTACTTGAAGAAATACCTGTTATAATAGATAAGGATGGAAGCGGCAAAAAGGACGTGTATGGATGCCGGATAATTAGTTTTAGTGATTTGAGAAAGGTTTATGATATTGACCGCTTTAATGAACTGTTAGAAAAATGAATATGATGCGCAGGGTCAATGACAAACTATACATATTTGGAGGGGTCAAGGGACTTGTACGTGATGGGAATGAATTAAAAAAAGAACTCCTTGAAAAAAGGCCCGAGGTGGTTTTGATAACAATTTCTCCTGAACAAGTAGAGGGAATGAAAGATTTTATAGAAGACCCGTTTGAAGTTGAGATGTCAGATTATGAAATATTATATGGAATAAACCTTGCCAACTACGGGGAGGTAATGACCCCATCCCCGGTATATATAGAAGCCACAAAATACTGTAAGGAAAATAACATTGAAATGATCGGGCTTGATATGGAAGAAGGTGAATACCAAATTCTTTATAGTAAATATGTTAAGACTACAGATCTTCTCAGGCATTCCCTGAGAAAGAAAAAGATTAGCCGTTTTAAATTTAAACAGCAAACTCCGGAGGAATTTGTGGAAACTTGGAATAAAATAGTAGATTTAAAATCATTCAAAAAAGTTAATGCTGCAAGGGAAGGATATATAATAAATAGAATTGATAGCCTATTAACTGATTACAGTGATAAAAAAGTTTTATGTGTTGTTGATTATGAATATTATAATGATGTTGTAAATCACATTGATATAAATTCTTGATATTACAGGTTATCTAAATAATACCAGATTACACTTTGCCCTTGAATACAATATACACTTCCCTGCTATGCTGACGTGACGCATTGGGTTTTGTTACTTTATAAAAGTTAAAGTATTTTTTCCATGTATTCACGAATAAGTTGGTTGAGTCGCCCTGGAACTGTTTCAATACGGCATTTCCACCGTTAGCCAGAAGAGATAATGAATGTTTCATAACATTTTCACAGAGTAAATAAGAGCCATAATGGTCGCGATCGTAATTTCCACTTGTTTTCACCATTGCATCGGATATAATGCTTCCTATGGAGTTTATCCCGGCTGATATCATTACATCTTTGATTTTAGATGTAAGCTCGGGGTCATTTATATCTCCATGTATGAACAAAACATTTTCAATTGGTTCCATTCTGGTTATATCAACGGAAATCACAGGTTTGTCTGTAAATTCCTGAACTACCTGTGTCCATCCACCGGGTGACGACCCGAATTCAAGTATATAATCATCAGCTCCTATGATGTTAAATTTTGACTGTATTTCAAGTAGTTTATAGGAAGCCCGGCTCCGGTAATTCTCTTTTTTTGCCCTTGTATAATATTTATCCTTTCTATCCATAGATTATTTTATTCCCCTGTATATTTTTTATACTCTTCCGGTTGCATGGCATCATACTTTTCATCTGTCATTTTAATCTTAACAAGCCAGTATTTATACGAATCGGAATTTACAAGTTCCGGTTTATCATTTAATTCCTGGTTTGTTTCAATCACCTCACCGGTTACCGGAAAGTAGACATCTTCGGCCGATTTTACGGATTCTATTGTAAGAAGCGTGTCACCTACCTTTCCTTTGATGCCTTTTACCGGCATATCTATATAAACTATATCTGTAAGCTGATGCTGGGCAAAATCCGTTATTCCAACTGTGGCGATACCATCCTCTATTTTAAACCATTCATGCGACTTTGTGTATTTTAGACCTGCAGGTATTATGGACATAGTACTGTATAAATATTACGTATAAAAATCCATAGGGAGGATTACCCCTGATTAGAATGCCTGTCCTATATCCTTATTTTTAATTTCTCTCAGCATTAGAGAAACAAAATCATCGAGTCCATATTCCCTAGTTTTGTCACTACGATTTCGTACTGAAACAGTGTTATTAGAGTATTCCTTTTCGCCTGCAACTATTATGTAACCCGGTCTCATGGGTCTTATCAACTTAATTTTTTTGGATATGGTACCGTCCGATAAGTCCACCTTTGACCTTATTCCATTTTCTATCAGTTTCTGGTTAATACTTTTTGCATATTCATTGTAATTTTCGGACACAGGTATTATATAGATTTGCAGAGGTGTTAGCCACAGCGGAAGTTTTCCATTGAAATGCTCTAAGAGAATTGCTATAAAACGTTCATAACTTCCGTATATTGCACGGTGGATAATTACAGGCCTGACCTTTTTGTCGCTACTGTCTATATAGTAAAGGTCAAAATTCCCGGGCATAAAGAAATCAATCTGTATTGTTGAAAGCTGCCACTGCCTCCCAAGTGCGTCTTTTATATGCACATCTATCTTTGGCCCGTAGAATGCTGCCTCTCCAGGATATTCTGTATATTTTAGATTGAGGCTATCGAGAGCATTTCTCAGATTCTCTGTGGCATTATCCCACATAGTGAAATCAGTCTCGAGATCAGACGATCCACATTTTGGGCATTTATATTCCTGTGATGCCGCCCTGAGCATGAATTTCTCACCGCAGGATAAACACTCGTATGACATAAGATAACTTTCAGGATGGTCCTTGTCCATTACACTCAGATCATAGGTAATTTCATCTGTACCCATTATAGTCTTAAATATTGAGGGTATTATTTTCAACAGTGATACGGTTTCCTCAAATATCTGGTCTTCCCTTACAAATCCATGTCCATCATCAATGGTAAATCCCCTTGGTCTGGTTAACCCGCCCATCTCGCCAGATTTTTCATATCTATACACTGTGCCTGCCTCAGAGTACTTTATAGGCATATCACGGTAGCTGTAGATATTCCTCTGGAAGATTGCAATATGCCCTGGGCAGTTCATGGGTTTCAGCCCGTAGCTATCGCCATTCGGTAATGTAAAGAGAAACATATCATCCTTATACTTATAATAATGTCCGGACTGTTTCCATATAATATCCTTGAATGCATGTGCCGTCCAGACTTCTTCCCATCCACTTTTTGTGTTTATTTCTTTCATATAGTCTATGAGTTCATTCCTTATTATTGCCCCATTTGGAGCATAAAACGGCATACCGGGTGCCCTTTCATTATCAAAGGTAAATAAATCCATCTCCTGCCCGATTTTTCTATGATCTCTTTTCATGGCATCTTCCCTTCTCTGAAGGAATTCCCTCAGCTGTTTTTTATCGGGGAACGCAGTACCGTAAATCCTTATCATTCTATCCTTGTTTACATCACCCTCATAATTGGTACTTGATATTGACAGAAGTTTATATGCTTTCACAAATCCAGTGGATGGTACATGCGGACCTCTACAGAATTCCTTGTAATTGCCCTGAATATACATACTCGATTCCTGATTATCTGGAACGTTTTCATTTATTTTATCCTGTTTATATTTATTCCCGGAAAATTCTTCCAGTAACTTCAATTTTGGCAGTATTTTTTTCTCTATTTTTAAATTCTTATGCACAAGTTCCTCCATTTTTTTCTCTATAGCAGGAAAATCCTCTATCGAAATTGGTCGCATGTTAAAATCATAATAAAATGTATCCTCTCCCTCATTGCTCGTGTTGGGAAGCGCATCAGGATAAAGTTCAACTATTGCATTTGCAAGGAGGTGTGCTGCACTATGCAGGAGTATTTTTTCACCCTCCGGTGAATTGATATTTATGAACTCTATATTTCCATCCTCAGGTGATATTTCTGATAAATCGTATAATTTTCCATTGAATCTTATAGCTATAATGGTATTTTTCAGATTTGCAGGAACAGAGTTCTGAAATAGTTCTCCCTTCTTGATTTTAAAATTTTGATTTGAATTCATTATAGCCAATATTTCTAAGGTATATTAATTTATTTTGACTATTTCAGTAAGGTCCAATTTTATCGCTATTCGAAATTGCCCAAAATATTTATAATTTCAGGCAATGTTGTAATATGTACAACGTAATTGTGGACGGGAATGATTATTCAATAGCAAAAACGATATTGGGGCAGATTAAAAATTTAAAAAATGCTATGCCAGATGCGAACATAGAGGTTGTTTTAAACAGGTCCGCGGTGAAAATACTTCTGAAAGGAAGCGAATACATTTCCAATGTGAAAGAGCTTATAGATTCTGGTATCAAAATTAATGCATGCAGGAACACTCTTAAGGGGATGAAACTCAGCGAGGATGATATTGAAAAAAACGTCGGGATAGGTATAGTGAATGCAGCAGTTGAGGAGATAATTAAGAAACAGGCTGAAGGGTATTATTATCTACAGCTATAAAAAAGTATTTTTGATTTTTTTTATTTATAAGTTATAACATTAATTGATATTTATTTCTTTAATTCCGTGTCCATACGGCACATAGTGTTTAAAACTGAATGTTTATTGGACTTTTATATCTATGCAGGTGCCGGGATTTGAACCCGAGTCGAAAGCTTGGAAGGCTTCCGTGCTACCAGGCTACACCACACCTGCTTAAATGAGGAGTACAAATCTATTTATTTATTTTTCTATTTGCAAATAGAATTATATATTCTACTTTATAAGTTTTATATGGAGTACTCACCAACTATTTCTATTACCTTGTGCGTTGAAGCGTGTGCTGAAGTTTCATTTATATACAGGCGTGCTATGTTGCCGACTGGCGCGGGTGCAATTACATTAAAGTAGACATAGCCTGTACTTGTATTATACGTATGTTCTATTGAACTACCGTTCTGTTCCTGTATTGTTATATTGGTTATTGGGTATTTATAATCAGTAAAGTATCTTAATGAGCAATTACCACCTGCAACTAATTCATATTCTTTATTTGTTTCCTTCATTGCTGTCCAGTTACCATGATTATAATATTCCAGATCTATAACTTCTGGGCCAGAAGCAACATGCAATGGCGGATTTAGAGCTATTATCCAGAATACAAACCAAGTTATTATTAACTCAAGATATATTAACATTTTATGTGATGTTTGTTTTGGAATTGCAATTTTAAACAGTTTTATCAGATTTCTAAGAAAGTATATTACAACTATTATAAGTATTATCGCGAGATACCAAAATCCGTAAATTTCTAGTTCACCTGACAGGAGTCCTATAAGGGCACCGGTTATGAAAACAAGTATGATAGCCTTTGCTCTTTCTCTTTCGTATGAAAGATATTGTCTTTTATCAAATTTTGGCTCTTCAAATAATGGTTCTTCATTTTTTTTGGGATTCGCCATAGCTTTACCTGTTATCCATTAATGAAAGCAACATATTTATTGGTTTCGCATTTCGGATTACTCCTGAAGCTATCAGTACACCTGCAGACCCGAGATTGGTTGAGATTTTAATATCTTCTCTGGATTTTATACCGGCACCAACAAGAAGTCTAGTTTTCCCATCACAGATTTTTGCCGCTTTTTCTATAATATCAGGCTTCGAGGATGAGACCGAGATATTTCCACCAATAAGCTCAGGCGGTTCATAGGCAATATATTCCGGCTCAAGAACTGAGTATTTTTTAACCTCATTTATGCTTTCTACACAGAGAATAATCTTAAAATTCAAATCTTTCGCTTTTTTAACAGTCTTTTCTATTATTTCCTGAGATAACCTTTTTTCGGAGTGGTTTAAAAGAGACCCTTTAATTCCCATTTCTTTCATAGAATCTATGGATACTGACCCTGTATATGCACCATACCCGTTTGAATCTACATGCTGCCCAAAGATTTTGAGGTCAGGAAACTTCTGTTGCAATCTCAAATCAAATGGTGAAAGACAGTAGTATAATGTATTCTGGTTACCCACACTTCCAAAATCATCTAAAAGTTTTTCAACACTGTATCCTACGGCATTTTCGTAGTGCTTGAAATTTATAAATATCTCTGGCTCCATGAAAGAGTATTTCATTTTAGAATATAAAAACAAGTGTACAGTATATAAATTTGCCGAATATTTGAATAGTTAATTTTTAACTTTAAAGAGTGCCCCCAACTATTATCAATATGCCCTTCAGAGATTGCTTAATGAGATTTCAGAAGTCACAGTACTAATTCCATCTTTATGCAATCATAACCATTTTCCTCAAAACGTTCAATCTCTGAGAAGCCGGCTTTGCTATACAAACGGAGACTTCTTTCATTATTCTCATAAATTCCACTGACCTCAAGCTTTTTTAATCCAATTGCCCTGGCACGTTTTATCAATAGTAAGAGTACTCTTGAACTGAATCCTTTGCCCCAATGTTCTGTCACTCCTATGGTTATTGGAATTCTCTTTGTTGTTATGCCTGCATCACCAATGGATTTCCATGCTTCTTCTTCACGGATTTCTATTATATAATATAATCCATAATTCCAATAACTATTTATATAAATAATGTATTATATTATTAACTATGAAGGCAAATGAGGTATTAAACCTATTAAGAATTTCCAGAAAGACACTTCATGTATATGCCTCAACAGGAAAAATAAAGTTTAGAGTTATGCCCAATGGCTTCTATGACTACAATGATGAGGATGTTTATAAATTATTGAATAGGGATGTTAAAAGAAAAACAGTAATATATGCAAGGGTATCAACAATAAAACAGAAGAACGATTTAAATAATCAGCTCGAGCAGTTAAAGCAGTGGTGCTTTATGAATGGTTATACAATAAATGCAATATATTCA
>JAKAAU010000053.1 GCA_021802165.1 Thermoplasmata archaeon | reverse complement strand
TATTATATTCAATAATGCTTAAATAATATGTATAAATTCACATATTATGATAACATCACTTAATAGAGATATAATGCCAGAAAACTGGTACAACGTAGTTCCCGACCTTCCAGAGCCTCTTGCCCCGCCCAGGGATTCAAAGCAGGACATTTCATCCATAAATCTGCTCAATAAAATTCTCCCCAAGGAGGTCTTGAAGCAGGAATTTACCTTCAGGAGGTATGAAAAAATACCGGATGAGGTTATGGAACAGTACGAACAGATCGGAAGGCCAACACCACTTATAAGGGCAAAAAATCTTGAAAAGTATCTGGGATACCGTGGAAAGATTTTTTATAAATACGAGGGGGCTACAGCCACAGGCTCCCATAAAATAAATACTGCCATACCGCAGGCATATTACGCAATGAAGGAGGGTGTTAATGGTGTAACAACAGAAACAGGGGCAGGCCAGTGGGGATCAGCCACAGCACTGGCAGCATCACTTTACGGATTACCAGCCCAGATTTTCATGGTGAGAATTAGCTTTGAGCAGAAGCCACTAAGAAAAACTGTAATGAATCTCTACAATGGAAATGTAGTTCCAAGCCCATCCACACTTACAGAATACGGGAGGAAAATATTGAAAGAGCACCCTGATACACCGGGAACACTGGGTATCGGCATAAGTGAGGCAGTTGAATATGCGCTTGACCACGATTATCGATATATGGTGGCAAGCGTTATGAATGTTTCACTTACACACCAGAGTGTTATAGGCCAGGAAACAAAGAAGCAGCTTGAAATGCTTGGAGAGCATGCCGATGTCCTCATCGGATGTGTCGGAGGCGGAAGCAACTTCGGGGGCTTTACCTTCCCATTTATACCGGATGGAGATGAAACAGAGATAATTGCTACAACAGCTGATGAGGTGCCAAAATTCTCGAAGGGCGATTATAAATATGACCTAGTGGATTCTGCAGGGGTGCTGCCACAGCTGCGTATGTATTCGCTTGGCGCTGATTTTGTTCCACCCACGATATATGCTGGTGGCTTAAGGTACCATGGTGCATCACCATCACTTTCTTTGCTTATCAACAAGGGCAGAATAAAAAGTGATGAGGTTACAGAGAGCGAGGTCAAGGATGCCTTAAGGACATTCGCGAATACGCAGGGGATTATAGCAGCTCCCGAATCAGGGCATGCAATAGCCACAGCAATAAATTATGTAAAGGCCCACAGAAACGAAAGCAAAACAATAGTTGTAAATGTGAGCGGGCACGGAATGCTGGATCTTTCTATTTTCGGTGAAAAGCAATGAAGAACCTTATTCCATATTTTACACTGGGATACCCTAACAATTCGAGGCTCTGCAGGTTTCTTGACATACTCCCGGTAGAAAAAATAAATTACATTGAATTTGGATTCCCATCAAATGATCCGCGTTACGATGGGCCGGTAATAAGGAATACACACATTGTTGGCAACAGCAATTTCTCCGACAGTGTTTACAGCAGGTATTTTGATTATTTTTATAGAAACCATATAAAAATGTATTCATTATCATATTATTCTGACATAAAAGACAGATTCCATGAATTTATTGCTTACCTTCAGAAAAACAGGTTCTCCGGGATAATAATACCGGATCTGATAATAGATTACTTCAGTGAATTCAGAAGAGTTATCGAAGATTTAAATAAAAGAGGATTTGAATACATACCTTTCTTCTCACCTGCAACACCGGATTCCATAATAAAAGATGTAGCATCCCTTACGGATTCATGGATTTATTACGGGCTTCAGCCTTCTACAGGCATAGAAATACCCTATGAACTTGATTATACAACAGAACGGATTAATGCCCTGCTGCCAGGAAGGGAGATAACATACGGATTCGGGATTAAAACCGATGAGGATATAAAAAACCTCATGAAGAATGGAGGTTCGGGAGTTGCCATTGGAACTTATCTGGTAAAGATGATAGACAGTGGAGACGAGAAGGGCTTTGTTGATTATATAAACAGGATGAGAGGTGTTCTTGATGCGTGAAACAGAATACACTGTGGCAAACAGCACTGTTATGAATGCAATGGAGTCCATGAAAAGGCTTGTTGACATGCCTGACAGGGAAAAGGTAGAATTCCTTACAGAGATTCACAACAGGGGCGAAACCCCGGCAGAGATAGCGGGGTTTGCTATGGCACTTAGGGATATGGCAGAACTCAATGTAAAATATCCCGGGTTAACTGATGTTGTTGGTACCGGAGGCGATGGAAAGAACACAGTAAATGTGAGCACGGCAGTAAGCATAGTTCTGGCATCCATGGGAATAAAAACTGCCAAGCACGGTAATTTTGGAATTACAGGCCATCATGGAAGTGCCGATTTTATGAAATATGCTGGTTATAATTTCTATATGGATGAGGACGAGATAGTAAAAAACCTTGACAGCAAGAATTATGTATACATACTCGCACCACAGTACAATAAGAGTTTTGCAAAATTTTCAAAGGCAAGAAAAATGATCAGTTTCAGAACTGTTTTCAATATACTTGGGCCGCTGACAAATCCCTTAAACCCGGAAAGAGTGGTTCTTGGCACGTACAGTGACGAACTTGCAAACCTTTATGCACATGTAATATTGCAGGAAGGGAAAAAAGGATTTATAATACATTCCAGCGACGGCATGGATGAAATATCCCCCTACGGCGAAAACCAGCTTTATTATGTTCATGGCAAAATAGAAAAAACAAAAATCGACCCTATAAATTTGACCGGCCATAGAACGGGAATCGAGAAAATATCCACCGCGGATCCTGAAAAAAGTTTTAAAATGCTTCTTTCAGGCCTTTCAGGACAGAACCGGGATGTAAAGGAATTCATAGGATTGAACGCGGTACCTGCCATAATGATCAACGGGATGGCAGATACAGCAGAGGAAGCATATGATTTGGCACTAAAAAACATAGAATCCGGGATGGCAATAAAAAAGCTTAAGGAGGTATGCAAATGAAGGTCAAGATATGTGGTATAACCAACGAGGAAGATGCGGATTATTCACTGAAAATGGGTGCGGACATTATCGGTGTTATCCTTGACTTCAACGTAAAAAGGCACGGTACAGAGGAATTAATAGATAGGATTAAAAAAACGCACCCGGAATCACAGATTGCAGGAGTTTACACATCCATGCCAGTAACAGTTGGAAAGGAGGATTATGTACAGCTGCATTTTAGCCATTCCCCGGGAGACATAACCTATGTTAGGAATATTATGGGTAAAAGGGTCATATCCGTAATCGATTTTCACAGTGGGGATATCATGGGAAAAATAATATCACATCTCGGTGCAGGAGCTGATTATATTTTACTGGAGGATCGGGATGGAATTATTAAAAGAAAACCACAGCTGGTGGGACTTAACATGAAAAGGATAGGGATAGCCGGAAAAATAGATTCCAGTAACCTGAAACAGCTTGTGGAGTTAAATCCTGACCTGATCGATGTGAGCAGCTCCCTTGAGGAGAGAACGGGGAAAAAATCCTTTGAAAAAATTGATGAATTTTTCTATAGTCTGGGTGAGCGCAGTGCTGTTAGATAAAATAAATGAATTCAGGAATAAAAATTTTGCATACTTCTGCAGGTTCGGAGATGAAAGAATATCAGGTATGGAAAGGCTATTTATTTCTGAACATGCACCTGTAAATGTCTACGAGGATGCGGTAGGGCACATGAATAACCAGTTCATGAAGTTAGTCTCTGAAAAGGAAACAATACCGATTTTTGTATCATATGACTTTGTTGATGATATTTATCCGGATATCATTCTTAAAAGGTCAGGATGGCCACAGGTCTCCTATATAATTCCAGATGAGGAATACAGCCAGCCTTTTACCAGAACGGCTGAATCTATAAAAACAGCTTCTGCCGGTCTACCAGATACGGAACTGGAAAAGGACATCGAATTCATTATTGAACGAATTAAAAATGGAGACCTGCTCCAGATAGTACTATCCAGGAGATTCAATCTGGAGGATTACGACCCGCTGTACATACTGAGGAAATTTATGACAGGCGACAGGTCCCTTTATGTCTATTATTACAAATTCGGGGACCTTGAAATTATCGGAAGCTCCCCTGAAAATCTTGTTTCACTGCATGGCAACCGCATAGAGATATTCCCTGTTGCCGGAACTCGCAGGAGGGGCAAAACAGCAGAGGAGGATAGTATTCTTGAAAATGATCTTAAAAATGATGAAAAGGAACTCCTGGAACACAGGATGCTGGTGGACCTCGCAAGAAACGATCTCGGAAGGATATGCAGGCCGGGTTCTGTTAAGGTTGAAAAGTCTATGAATGTGGAAAAATTTGCCAGTGTACAGCACCTTGTTAGCAGGGTTTCAGGCATACCGGAAACTTCCGGATTCGGTGACATACTTGCTTCGGTGTTCCCGGCAGGTACTGTAAGCGGGGCCCCCAAAAAAAAGGCAATGACCCTGATTAATCAGTATGAAAAAAGCCCCAGAGGGCCATATGCAGGTGCACTGGGCATAGCTGGAAAGGATGAACTTGACCTCGCTCTCCTGATCAGAAGCCTTTATAGAAACAGTGCTGAGAATTATACACAGGCCGGGGCAGGGATAGTAAAGGATTCTGTTCCCGCAAAAGAGGTAAATGAGATGTATTCAAAGATTTTAACTGTTACAGGTGGTTTATATGAAAAGGATATTGATTATTGATAACTATGATTCATTTACATATAATATATACCAGTATCTATACTCTAAGGAAGTCCATATAGATATAAAACCTAACGATAAACTTCCTGATTCGGGAGAATACGATGGGTACATCATATCTCCAGGCCCGGGTAACCCTGAGAAAGCTGAGGATCGTGGAAATCTGTATGAATTTATAGATAGAAACAGGGAGGCGAGATTTCTGGGTGTGTGTTTTGGGAACCAGATTCTTGGATATTATCTTGGATGTGACATTGTTCTGTCAAAAAGGATTATGCATGGGCAGATGGACACAATTATACATAGAGATTCCCCCCTGTATATGGGAATTCCAGAAAAATTTACTGCTATTAGATACCATTCACTTGTACTTTCAGGCGGAAATAGGATAGTAATAGATGCAGTTTCAGAAACAGACGGTGAGATTATGGGATTCCACTCAAAGGATGGGCGTTTTTATGGTGTGCAGTTTCATCCGGAGAGCTACTATTCGGAATACGGAAAGAGTATCTTCAAAAATTTTGTTGATGCCCTATGATAGTAGATGATATTTATTCAGAAAACTACAGGAGGAAACTTATTGAATTCAATATGCGGGAAAGGCCTATTTTAAGCCTTAAAGAATCACTGCAGAATACTGGAAAAAAACCGGGAATTATAGCAGAGTTCAAACGAAAATCACCATCAGGTTTCAGAAATAAATTAAATACTGATATACTTAAATACTTTGATAGTATAAAGGAAATCATCGCAGGAATCAGTATTTTAACGGAACCTCACTACTTTTGTGGTGACCCGTTAGATGCCAGAGCCGTGCAATGCTATAGCAAACCAATACTAATTAAGGATTTCATATCCAGCCGTGCAATGGTAAAATCATCATTCATGGCAGGAGGTGATGTGTTCCTCCTGATTTGTGACTTCCTTGATTACAGTACCATAAAAGATCTGGTAAAGTACGGCGGTTCACTGGGAATGGAGGCACTGGTAGAGGTGCATGACCCTGGCAGGATAAAAAACATATTTCCGGCGGAAAACGTACTGATCGGATACAACAGGAGAAATCTGAGGACACTGAAAATGGATGACAGGGCTGAGGATGTGTATGACATCCTTAAATCCTTCGATCTACCACTGATACTGGAGAGTGGCATAACATCTGAGAATATTGGTAAACTGCATACTGAAAGGTACGATGGTCTGCTTATAGGGTCTTCCATACTTTCCGGCGATGAAATCAGGTGATCAAATGGTGAATGTAAAAATAAATGATGAAATTAGCCTAACCGATGAGAGGTTTCTCATGATTGCCGGGCCGTGCTCGGTAGAGGATGAGGAACAGATTGTAGGTGTGGCAAAAGAACTCAGAAAAATTGGCGTAAATGTCCTCAGAGGAGGGGCATTCAAGCCGAGGACCTGCCCTGATTCCTTTCAGGGACTTGGTGAGGAGGGTCTGAAACTGCTTGCAAAGGCCAGGGAAGTAACAGGAATGGCCATAATAACTGAGGTGATGGATATAGAGGAATTGCCGGTTGTTGAAAAATACTCAGACATAATACAGATAGGATCAAGAAATTCCCAGAATTTTTCTCTTTTAAAAAGGGTAAGCAGGGAGAAAAAACCCGTATTACTAAAAAGAGGATTTGGAAATACAGTTGATGAGCTTATTGCATCATCAAAGTACCTTTCAATGAATGGCAATCATAACATAATGTTTTCAGAGAGGGGCATAAGAACATTTGAGCAGTCCACGCGGTTTACCCTAGATATATCCGCCATCCCGGTACTTCATGAAAAAACAGATTACCCGGTAATTATAGACCCAAGCCATCCTGCAGGAGTAAACAGGTATGTAGAGCCACTGGCTCTCGGTGGCACGGCTGCTGGAGCTGACGGACTTATGATTGAGGTACACCCCGATCCTTCAAAGGCATTGAGCGATGCAGCCCAGCAGTTAACAGTCCCGCAGTTCAGGGAACTTTACACTAAGGTCCAGAGGATTAACACAGTATTGGGCAAAACCATGATTTAACTCAAATGTCTCTATTATTGGGCATTGTGGCATAATTAGTGCCGCTAATAATTATCCGTTTTAACCCTTCATAACCGCTACAGGCATAAGTGATGCAACCGGTGATGCAATTCCGGCACCACGAATAACATCAATTACATCTTCAATGTTTTTATAGCTTCCAGGAGATTCTTCAACCACCGCCTTGCCAGTTGTTGCACGTAGATATATACCTCTGGATTCCATGTCGTTCCTGACACTTTCCAGGGTAAACTGCTCCGTGGCCCTCTTCCTGCTAAGGAGGCGTCCAGCACCATGGCATGAACTGGAAAATGTTGTTTCTTCATTTCCAGTTGATCCCACGAGGAGATATGATGGACCGCCCATGTGGCCAGGTATTATTACTGGATTCCCCGTATCGGCGAAGTACCCGCTGGCACTATTTGCTGGTTGGGCCCTTGTTGCTCCCTTCCTGTGTACAATTAATTTTCTTTTTATCCCATCGATGCTATGTGTCTCTACTTTAGCCATGTTATGGGCAAGGCTGTAAACCATGTTTATTCCCATGCTCTCAAAATCCATACCGATTACTTTTTCAAATGCCCTTCTTATTTTATATGTTATAATCTGCCTGTTTACAAAACCAAAATTGGCAGCAGCATTCATAGCATCCATATAATCCATGCCCGCTTTGCTGGCTGTAAATGCAGATATAAGCTGCCTGTCCGCAGGAATTTTCACACTCTCATCATTCTCATTCAATCTCATAAGATAGTCAGTGGCAACCTGATGCCCAAGACCCCGTGACCCTGTATGGACCATTATAGCAAGTTTGTTCTTCTCTCCTGTACCGAATTTCCCCGCGGTTTTATCGTCAAATATTCTATCAATCCGGTCTATTTCAAGGAAATGGTTCCCTGCTCCCAGGGTTCCAAGTTCATTTTTCCCCCTTTTGATAGCCTTCTCACTCACCTTAGAAATATTAGCCGGCATATGCCCGTTTTCCTCGGTATGGAGTATATCTTCACGGGTAGCGTATCCGTTGTTATATGCCCATTCAATGCCGGAGGAAAGAATTTCACTTTCATCGTCATTATTTATTCTGAAACTTGATTTGTTATCTATGCCAGCCGGCACGGTTTTATATAGTTCATCCAGCACCTTACTGGCGCTGTCCTTATACATATTGTAATCCAGATTGGTGGCAATGAGTGACACGCCACAGTTTATATCATACCCGACACCTCCGGGTGATATTATCCCATCGTAATAGTCAAAAGCCGCAACCCCGCCGATTGGAAAACCGTATCCTAGGTGTATATCAGGCATAGCCAGTGATGCTTTTACAATTCCCGGGAGGGATGCAACATTCATAACCTGTTGCAAAGGTTCATCATCACTGAAGTTGCCCAGTATTCGATCGTTTATATACAGCATGCCTGGAACCCTCATGCTGCCTGTTGCCGGGATTTCATACTGGAAATCAGTTAATTTATTGAGGTGCAACATAGAGGGTTTATTACATGGTTAAACATAACTGTTTTCAGTTTTTAAGTTTGGTTAACCACGGAAAATGCTCTAAAATAAAAAAATTAATAAAATAATAAAGTAATAAGGGCTAAATGGTAAAGATTTTTGACATTAATGACTTTGATGAAAGGAAACAATTCGAAATCAAACTCCAGATCGCACTTCTTAATAATACACTAAAAATAAGGGAAAATTCAAAAAATCCTGAAAAATACGACGAATATATAGGAGAGCGTAAAGACAAAATAAGGGGCCTCCTGAATACTACTGCCAAATTCGCTATAAAAGACCATGATAAAATTATATATGACCCTGAACTTGTGAATCTGGTTTAATTATGCCTTAAAGTTTTTAAATCGCCTGACACCTAAATCCAGTATTCATA
>JAKAAU010000052.1 GCA_021802165.1 Thermoplasmata archaeon | reverse complement strand
ATGCTGGCATAAAAGTATCTATTCTAGGTATAGGAACGTGGCATCTGCCGGGTTCCGGTAAATATAATGATCATGGGATTGAATATGTTGATAAGCAAACCTTTTCAAAAATTTTTAAAATGGCCTACGACTCAGGAATAAATTTTTTCGATACAGCAAATATCTACCACGGCAGGGTCGAACATAATGAGGATTGCATTGAATGCACTGGAAATTCAGAGAAAACTCTCGGTGAAATTATTAAGGACTATGAACGTGAGTCACTTGTTATATCAACCAAGGTAAGGGGTCCCATGGCAGGTTATGTAAATTCTTCCGGGTTATGGCGAAAACATATAATGAATCAGATAAGGGAATCGTTGAACAGATTAAATACAGATTATATAGACCTGTATCAATTCCACTGGTCAGATAATGAGGTATCCTTACTGGAAACCCTGAAAACTATGAGCCATATTATCGATATGGATTATGCCAGATATATTGGTATGAGCAATGTTAATGCCAGTGATATAAGCGACTTTATGTATCTATCAGAAATACATAATCTGAACTCCTTCTCAACTATCCAGGAACCATATAATGTATTAAACCGGGGAATAGAGGACAGTAAACTGATTACTGCAAAGAAGTACAATCTCGGGCTTCTGGCCTATACACCGCTGGATCAGGGCATACTCACAGGGAAATATTTAATTAACTATGACAGGAGTTCAAGGATATATTATTATCCTGAGCTTAAAACGGAAATAGAAAGAACAGAGAAAAAAGTTAAACATCTGAAGGAATTAGCTGATAATAAGGGCATCACCCTTTCACAACTTTCCATAGCATGGCTTCTCAAAATGTCCGAAAAGTTGGATGTAAAAATAATTCCCCTGCTGGGGATAACAAAGCTGCAACATCTTACTGATAATCTGGAAGCCCTAAACGTTAATTTAAAAGATGAGGATATAAAATATATGAACGAACTTTAATTATTTCCAGTTGCCCGGAGCCATAGAATCCCATTAAAATTAATTATTTTTCCTATTTCATGGTTCCACTACCCCATTATACATTTGTATGAATCATATCTTATATTATCCATGGCCCACCAGGCATATTTAACTTTAACCTATTCATAGCCATCACCTCTTTCCATATAAAAAACAATATATTGTTAAACGTAATTATTTAATATGTCTATAGAAGAAAACATTGCAGGATTTATAAAAGGATTATCCTATGATAATATTGGCGATGACGTTAAGCATGAGGTCAAGCGAAGGTTCATTGACGCCCTGGGAGTTGCATATTCCTCCATGGATTCCCCTGCTGCATCCAGGATAAAGAAGATGATCGGCTTATACCCGGGCAATGCAAAAATAATAGGCATGGGAACATCATCACCTGATTATTCTGCGTTCCTTAACTCGCTATTTATAAGATACATGGATTTCAATGATACCTACCTGTCAAAGGAGCCACTCCATCCCAGCGATATGTTCGGCCCTCTCATATCCCTATCATCCATATTCAATAAAACAGGAAAGGATATCATAACAGCAGCTGCAGTGGGATACGAAATCGGCACAAGGCTCTGTGATTCCACCTCACTGAGGGCAAAGGGCTATGACCATGTTAATTTTACGGAAATAGCCATGGCTGCGGCCCTTTCAAAGCTTCTGGATTTCAGTGAGAGCCAGATAATAAATGCCATATCAATATCGGTTGTGCCCCATGTTGCCCTCAGGCAGCCCAGAGTTGGCGATCTTACAATGTGGAAGGCAGGGGCAGCTGCAAACAGTGCCAGAAATTCAGTATTCGGTACACTTGCAACATTATACGGATTTACATCGCCCTCCGAACCCCTGTCCGGAAAACTGGGATTCAAAAATATAGTTGCCCCTGACATGGATTTCTCCAGGCTTGAGGGAAGCAAATCCGATGGAATAATGAGGACCTATGTGAAGAAATATCCTGTGGAATACCATGCCATGGCAGCAGTGGAGGCATCGCTGAAGCTGGTGAATGACATTGATATTGACCATGTGGATTCAATAAACGTGTACACCTATGAGGCCGCAGTTTCAATTCTTGCCGACCCCGAGAAATGGCATCCGGAAAACAAGGAAACAGCAGACCACAGCCTTCCATTTATAATTGCATCAACGCTGCTGAACAAGGATTTCTGGGTAAATAACTACAACGATATAAGAAACAAGCAGATAATTTCCATGATGGAAAAGATCAAGGTTACAGAACTGAAGGAGTACACAGCACAGTATCCGGAAAAGCTGCCCATAAGAATAGAGGTTAAGTGCCACGGGAAAACCCATGAGAGTTCGGTGGAAATACCCAGGGGCCATTATAAAAACCCGATGACAGACAGGGAGATAGAATCAAAATTTGTAAGGCTCACAGGCATGACCGATTCACTCAAGGATATGTGGACCATGGAGGGCAGGGAGGTGAGCGAGCTTGTCTAACATTCTGGATAATGATTTTCTCTCCGTTCCCGGAGTTTACAACCCATTTTCAGCCCTGCTGGCAAGGAGGAAGGGATTCAGGGCAGTTTACCTCTCAGGTGGCGGGCTTACAGCCTCCATGGGGCTTCCTGATCTGGGTGTAATAACCCTCACAGAGCTTGCATCCATGGTAAGGAGCATACATGAAATAACGGATATACCTATAATCGTTGATGCAGACACCGGCTTCGGGGAAACCCTGAATGTGTACCGCACAGTAAAGCTCCTGGAGGAAGCAGGTGCATCGGCAATACAGATAGAGGACCAGGTTTCGCCGAAAAGATGCGGGCACCTGAACGGAAAGGAGGTTGTGCCCAGGGATAACATGGTTGAAAAGATACGGGCTGCAGAGGCTGCAAGGGATAACGCACTGATAATAGCCAGGACAGATGCAAGGGCTGTAAATGGCATGGATGATGCACTGGCACGGGCAAAAACATACGTTAAGGAGGGTGCAGATATAGTATTCCCGGAGGCACTCCTTGGCCGTGACGAATTCAGGCACTTTGCCGAAAATACTGATTTTCCATTGCTGGCGAATATGACCGAATTCGGGAAAACCCCCTTCATAAGGGCAGATGAGTTCAGGAAAATAGGTTACCGCATTGTCATATTTCCGGTAACGCTGTTCAGGATTGCCGCAAAGGCCATGGATGATGCACTTGATGCACTCATGAGGGATGGAACCCAGGAGGGCATAATAAATAATATGATGACCAGGAAGGAACAGTACGAGGTCATAAACTATGATTTTTACCAGAACTTCGACAGCACCATAGCTGACAGGAATTAGGCCTGGAAAGATAACTTTATTAATATATTATTCTTATTTGTTCCATGAAAATTTCTGATACCGTTGAAAGAATAGACGGCACCATGGCCAATTCATATTATTTGGACCTTAATGGTGAAAAAATCATAATCGATGCCGGAACACCCGGATCTGGAAAAAAGATTGCCGGATACCTGGAAAATAATAAGATAAGGCCTGATGCTGTACTGGTAACCCATTACCATCCGGACCATGCCGGCGGCCTTATGGCACTCTATTCTAAATTCGGCATGGATATTTATGTTCCTGTAAATGAGGCGGGAATAATCTCCGGAATGGAGAAATTTCCACCAATGCCGTTCATGCCCAGGTTTGCCTCAATGATAATCCACGCAGATCATGTGAAGCAAATAAAAACTGCATCTGAAATTCCCTTCAAGGGGATTGAACCCTTAAAAACTCCGGGCCATACAAGGGATTCCACATCCTATATGCTATCCGGTGAAAATATCATATTTTCAGGGGATGCCGCTGTTAACCTCAGGGGAAAGCCCGGATACAACAGGGCATTTTCAGCCAGTGCTGAAATGGCAGAAAAATCACTGAGGCAGATCGAATCCCTGAATTATCTTATACTTCCCGGCCATGGAAACCCCATGGATTTCCGGAAGAGTGTTTAAGCTTTTATATATTTAATGCATTACAATACATGGAAGAAAGAAGCCCGGGACTGGAAAACGTTTATATAAAGTATACTGAACTGACATACATTGATGGGAATAAGGGAATCATGCGCTACCGCGGATACGACATCAACGAACTGGCGGAAAAATCATCCTTTGAGGCAGTATCATACCTGATGCTATTCGGCAGCTTTCCGGGTACAAAGGAATTAATGGAATTCAGGGATAAAATCAACTCGCACCTTGTCCTTGATGATTACCTGAAAAAGATACTCCTGGCATTGCCCGAGAAATCAGATGCGCTGGGCATGCTTCAGACATTGCTATCAGCAAGGGCGTCAGAGGAGATGAACTATAAATACAGCCGGGAAAACGACAGTGAGAAAATACCGGAGATACTGGGGCAGGTGCTTTCCATGGTGGCAAACATTTACAGGGTCAAGGAGGGAAACAGCATTATAGACCCGGACCCCTATGAAACATATGCAGAAACATTCCTCAGGGCATGCTTCGGCAGTGCGGATAAAAACAGGATAAGGGCAATGGATTCGGCGCTTATACTGTATATGGACCATGAGATACCGGCATCCACAACTGCTGCGCTGGTTACAGCATCAACACTTTCTGACATGTACTCTTCCCTGGCCTCTGCAGTAACTGCTTTGAGAGGGCCACTCCACGGCGGTGCTGCCGAGGGTGCATACAGGCAGTTTCTTGAAATAGGAAGCCCTGAGAACGTTGATAAATGGTTCAATGATAACATAATCAGGGGGAAGAGAAGGCTGGTGGGATTCGGCCACAGGGTTTACAGAACATACGACCCGAGGCTGAAAACATTCAAAAAATATGCGGATATGCTGACAACAACAGATGATCTGAAAAATATACTTGCAACTGCAAAAAAGCTCGAGGAAACCGGAGTCAATGCCTTTGGATCAAGGGGAATATACACAAATACTGATTTTTACTCGGGAATAGTTTTCAGGGCAATAGGCTTCCCTGTGGATATGTTTACCACACTCTTCGGGCTTTCCAGGGTATCGGGCATACTGGCACATATAACAGAATACGTGGAAACCCAGGAAAGGCTCATAAGGCCAAGGGCCATTTACAGGGGCCCGGGAGAGAGGAAAATCGAATAAAATTACACCTTCTGTGCCAGGTCGGTGACATAGCCGAAATCCAGAAGGCCGAAATCCTCGGTAATTCCATAAGCCCTGAATTTTTTTGATACATTTTTCAGTACAGGCGTAAAATGCTCGTTGTTCAGCAATGAATCTGACACATCTGTCCCGGAGGAAAAGAAGCTCATTGCAGGGGTAATCAGGATCCTATCATCATTATTGTAAACAAATGCAGGTATCTTGAACACACTCCCTATTTCATCCCTGAGCACAACTGATGGATGCTCGTGCCCCAAAATGGTAAGCTTCCTGAATGACATGTCCCTGTCCCCGTGGTATATATAATATCTATCTGTTTCATAATAGTCGTACAGTTCCAGCCCCTTGGACTTAAGTATTGTCATCAGGTAATTGTCATGATTTCCCCTTATATAGATGAGATCGGTTTCATTCCGGTACCTGTCAATGAAATGGTTCACGTCATCCCATTCCTGGGGCAGATTCCTGGAGAACTCCTGCTTGAAATCGCCGTTGATGATTATCTTTGCCGGGGAATACCTGTCCAGTATACTGTCAACCATTTTTTCAACATGGTTCCTCTGGAGCCTTGGCAGGAAGAGCCCGTGAAGGTTCATCTCCTCCTCGAAGCCCAGGTGCAGGTCGGATATGACCACAGCTGAAATATCCTGCAGGTAGACGCAGTATAAATCCGAAATAAAAACATCCTTTACAATCTGTATGTCCTTCACTGGATTAATCATTGAATATTACAATATTAACATTTGCGATTTGGACAGTATGTGAATCTCCTGTATACTGTAAAGAATATCCATTAACATCAATCCATTGATTGTTATTCAGGATGGCAGTATTACAGTGGAGTCCCCGAATTCATCCCAGGTGAAGCCCGAACCTATAGCCGTTTCATAGGCACTTTCCAGGAGTCCTATGTCCACGAAATTCTCCAGAAGCTTTATGTGGGAAGTTGTGGGGTCATGCATTCCTGTTATGAGCCCGTCAACCCCTGTTTTTGTCCTCTGGTTTATGAAAATCTCTGTATAACCCCTGCCTGAGTGGAACCTGCCATCGTATACAGTTGCCAGGGCCCTCACCGCTGTGGTTCCAACTGCTATTACCCTTCCACCCCGATCCCTGACACCGTTAAGTGCACGGGCTGATTCAATGGATACACTGTAAAACTCAGGAAGAAGCCTGTCCTTTCCGGCAAATTCCGTTGCGTCCATGGACCCCAGATTGCAGTGCAATGTTATGCTGGCCATAACCACGCCCTTACTCTTTAATTCTCTGACAATGTCTTCAGTGAATGGCCGTGATGCAGATGGATATTCAACCGATCCAGGAACACTGGCATATACATTCCTGTATACCCATTCAGGAAAATCGGGCATGTTATTATCATATTTTATATACCTGCCTGCTGCCTTTTCTTCCATTTCCAGATTGAAATTATCTGAAACATGTATGTTCCTGTACCTGGGAAATCTTTCCAGGGGTTGGCCCGCCTCTATGTACTCCATGTCTGGAAACAGGAACCTTACCCCATTTTCTACTCCGGCATTGATATCCCTGAATTCGGCAATGTAACCGTTTTTCCTGTACCCTATATTTACGGTGGCGTATTCTCTCAGATCAGGAGAAAACAGCCTGAATGATGCCGGGACAGCCATGCTGTTGTTGAATACCAGGGCATCACCGGGGTGGATCATTGCTGTGATACCTGAAAATGTGGTCCTCCCATATTTACCTGATGCAGGGTTTATTGATAGAAGCCTTACCTGGTCCCTTCCCTTCCCGTTATACTCATTTGGGATTCCAAACCTAACAGGGGACATTTCAAATATATTCTTCATGCTGTTCATATCTTCATCTCACTCATGATAACGGATATAACCTTGCGGGCACCCTCATCAGCAGAAATAAGATCTGATGTACCTGACTCCGGATCTGCCTCCCTGTGCATTTCCGTATCCATATCTCCGGGATTTATGCTTAAAAATACTGGAGAAACTGTCTCCATGGATGCCTGTTTTATTATATAGTCCATGGCAGCCTTGGAAGAAGCGTATACGCCCCAGCCGGGGTAATTGTTGAATGACACATCAGAGGTTATAAATACAACCATTTTCAGCCTGAAGTACCTTATGGCCTCTGCCATGAGGGTGAAGTTAGCGAAAACATTTGTTTCATATACCTTTCTCAAGGTAATTACGCTGCTCTTAAGAATATCCTCTTTTGTTGCGGCCACACCTGCTGAAAGTATTAAAATATCAGCACTTCCTGCTATGGTTTTTGTCCTCTCCAGTACACGCAGCATGTCATTTTCATACCTGATATCTGCCCTGGTCGTGATGAAATTTTTCCCATCTTCCATAATCTGGGAATCTACCATGGTTCTGGAAAATGTTGATACACCGTAGCCCATTTCATACATTATGGCTGACAGGGCCTTTCCTAATCCCCGTGAGCCTCCGCTTATTATCACATTCTTTGCCATAATTAAGAAGCCTGAGGATATTAATAAATATATTACTTTATAAACTTTATAAATTATATAATGTTTAAAGTAAATTTACCAGAGACTGTATATTTAAAGTTAAAATTTTTCTGCGTATCGGGGAAGAGGCAATTCCATGTAGTGCTTATCAGGTTCATAACAGGAATCCAGCACGTTAGTTTTATCCAGAATATCCCACGACAAATATTTAAGCCATATGGATATAATCCAGCATGGTATCATCCCGGGTTAATGGAATCAATGAATCGGCAACGGTTAGCATGTCTAACAAGGCTGCCGAATTGAAGGCTGCAGGCAAAACAATATATAATTTCGGAATAGGTGAACCAGATTTCACCACTCCTGAGGAAATAATAGAATACGCATTCCAGAGTGCAAAGGATGGAAAAACCCATTATACGCCATCCGCGGGCATAATGGAGTTGAGGCAGAAAATAGCGGAGAAGATGAAGAGGAAAAACAACATCCAGGCAGAGGCATCAAATGTCCTGGTCACTCCCACAAAATTCTCGCTGAACCTTGCACTTTATTCAATAATGGACCCCGGCGATGAGGTTTTACTTCCATCTCCATACTATGTCTCATATCCGGATATAATAAAACTCAATGGCGGCAAGACCATAACTGTGCCTACAGATGAAGACTATGAGATGGATTTTGATTCCATGAGAAAATTTGTCTCACCGAAAACTAAGGTATTCATGTTCAACAATCCTGTAAATCCAACCGGGAAAGTATACAGTGAAAAATCCCTGAGAAAGCTTTCCGATTTCATACTTGAAAATGATCTCTACCTGCTTTCTGATGAAATATATGAGGATTTGGTTTATAAGGGCAAAATGTTTTCTCCCGGGTCTATAGAGGAAATGAGGGAGAAAACTATTACACTGAGCGGGTTTTCAAAGAGCTATGCCATGACAGGATGGAGAATCGGATACATGGTAGCAGACCAGAGCATTATAAAGGCGGCAAATAAGGTCCAGCAGCAGACACTCACATGCGCACCATCCGTTTCACAGTATGCAGCACTTAAGGCACTGGACGATGAGAACAGCGTTG
>JAKAAU010000051.1 GCA_021802165.1 Thermoplasmata archaeon | reverse complement strand
GGTATATCCGGAAATTTTTATATTCCCATAATTTAATTTTGAATATTCCTGAGATATATTTATATAATGCTACAACTTGTCATGCTTATGGATAGCATATTTAAACTTGGCTTTCAGAAAAAGGAGACTGTCAGACAGGCAGCCGGTGAAAGCCTTAAAAGATTTATTCTGATAGCTATTGTGGCAGGGCTTCCTGCATTTTTAGAGGGATTTGATGGGGAAATATACTCCTTTGGTTCAACCTATATTGTGCCTTCTCTGACCGGGCCAGTGTATCTTTCTATCGGCCTGATATTAACCGGATACGCCATAGGTATCGCAATATTCAGCCTTGTGGGTGGATATCTTTTTGACAGGTATTCTGTTAAAAACACAGTTATACTTTCTGTTCTAATATTTTCGGCATTTACAATTATGACCGGTTTCGTAACCACAACCCCTGAACTTTTCATAGCCAGGCTTGGCGTTGGAGTCGGTGTGGGAATATTCCAGCCTGCAGGTGTGGCCCTGCTGGGAGATATATTTTATGAGACCAGGGGGAAAGCAGTTTCCGTTTGGGCAACATTCTTTTCAGTTGGGCTCTTCGCAAGTCCATACTTAATAGAGCCATTCCTTCCAGCATTCAGGCTGCCCTTTGAAATATCCGGGGCTCTTGCAATAATAATACTTGCACTGGTAATAATGATAATACCTGTCACATTCAAGAAGGAGAAGCCTGCTACCAAGGTAAAACTGAAAAACGTTTTTAATAGAAATATAATTCTTCTTTCTATATCTATTTTCTTCTTCGGTATTGCACTCTTCGCAGGGTATTTAGGATATTTTTCGGATTATCTTATCAAGGGACTATCTCTATCCGATGGTAATGCTGCTGTTATAGCCTCCATGGCCGGTGCCGGTGGATTCATTATGGCATTTCCCATAGGTTTCATTGCCGACAGAATAGGAAGAAAATACATGGTAATAATAACCTCGTTGCTCATTGCAGTGGGTTCAGCAGGAATGTTTTTCCTGTTCACATCATACTATGGATTAATCATTGCCACATTCATCTTCGGTTCAGGATGGGGAGTTTATGTTGACCTTCTTGTGGCCCTTGGCCAGGATTCCGTTGAGGACAGAATAGTTGGATCCATCTCAGGATTTTTGTTCTTTATATTCAATGTGGGAACAATAATAGGTGGCCCTCTTTACGCGGCGTTCCTTTCAAAAGTGCCCACAATATCTGAATTCAAGGATGGTGCCATAATAACAGTTATAATACCAACAGTACTGGCTCTGGTTTTCGTCATATTTACGAAACGTATGACAAAAAGTACCATAGAGGAACATCCCGAATTTGAAAAACAGGCTTCCTGAATAATTATTTTTCTAACATTTTAATTTGAATTTCTTAATTTGTATACATGTCTATGCAGAAAGTACAGAGGTACAAGAATTATCAGGGTGGGCAGGGCAGCGTAGTAGGTGAAATATTTGAATGAAAAGAAAATATTTGAGATTGCACTGTAAATTACAAGTATAACGGCTACAGCACCTATAGTATAATCTGCCATGGCAAGCCTGTTCATGGTCAACCCATTTACACACTGTATATTAATTTTTATGCTGTTTGAGTACAGGGCTTATTTTTATTTTATGAATTGAAGAAATAAGAACTGCTTTTTCTATTATAACTTTATAATCTGGATTTAACTGGCGTATAAACGTAATTATTACAATACTTAAATAAAACAGTTAACATATAAGGTAACGTATTAAAATATTCTTTTGTGATAATTCGTTGTGAGTTAAAATGATATCAGTAACAGCATGGGAATGGATTGGTCTATTCATCGGCATGTTAATTGGTGGGTTGGCTGAGGCTTGGGGTATTTCAAATCCAGAGGTTCTGATCAGGCTTGGTAGATGGAAAGATCGTTTATTTGTAGGGTGTATAGCAATTGCAATTGGTGCAGGTGCACTGGCATTATATGGGCTGGCAGCACTGGGTGTATCCTTCCACTGGGGAGTTAAGCCAGATTATGTATGGGGTGTTGCCCTGGGTGCAGCAATATTTGGAACAGGCATAGCCATATCTGGATACGTGCCTGGTACAGTGTGGATGGCACTGGGAGAAGGTAGAAGGGATGCAGTGTATGCTGTCCTGGGCGGATTGCTTGGTGCCGCATCCTGGACCTTAATATACCAGACTTCATTTGGCCATTGGCTTGTTACATACGATAATTTTGGACAGATATATTTTGGTGGAGCCGTTGATACCGACCTGTATGTGGGCTTCGGCATAGCAGTGGCATGGGCAATTATAATGTTTTCAGTGGCGTATTTTCTTCCAAGATATAAAGGTGGAAAAAGCTGTGCATATACATCACTGCATAAGGAGAGAGGTTTAAGCCCTCAAGAGGAAAGCAAATATGTGGAAACTGCAGGTATGCTTCTTGAAGGTTCCTCAATGCCCTTGGGCAAGCATAATTTACCTGAAAAGGTAAATTATCACTGGACTGTTTCATCGAAGCTGTTCGGAGTTGTTATGATGTCCGTGGGCATAATAATAGGATTGACTGTTGTACTTGAAATGTTCTTGCACCAGATATTCGGCGAATCAACAACATATTCATGGATTGTTGCAAAAATCTGGCTTCCTGCAGGTACATGGAAATACAGTACACTGGTTGTACACACTATTGGATGGGAGCCATTCAGTGATATAGGCACATTATTCGGAGCATTTCTGGCGTCCATATTCTTCACAAGGAGATTTCAGTCATTCAATAATGTAATACCTCCTTCATGGGAGAAGAGATTCGGAAACAGCCAGATAAAGAGGGCAGCGGGTGCGTTCTCCGGCGCTTTCCTTATGTTATTAGGTGCAAGAATGGCTGATGGATGTGCGTCCGGGCATATACTGAGTGGAGATTTGCAGATGGCAGTAAGCAGTCTAGAATTCTTCATAGTTGTGATGATATCACTGCTGATCGTGGCTCACATAATATACAGAAAGGTGGTGGATTAAAATGGAAACAATAGAAAACAATGAAAAGGAAAGGGAAGAAAAGGAGCCAAAATACAGGAGTGAGGCAGGAATAAAGGCATTTATCCTGGTAATGACAGGAATTACTATAATTACTGCAGCACTTACATCGGGAACGTACAATGGTTATGATCCACATGCATATTCTGTTGCCATAACAGGTTTTTTTGTTATAGTAACAATAATCATGACTGCTGTATGGTACCGTTCAAAATATAATAATTATGCCTACAACCCCAATAAAAAAAGCAAAAGATAATTTTTATTTTTATAATTATTAAGGCAATATAGGTATAAGGGCTGATATAATTTTATTAAACTTAATTAAGTAATTTATCGGATTCCCTGTAAAATAATTAATATACTGTATTGAATTGATTAAACATGGAAATAGATGAATATATAATAAAGACCAGAGAGTATTTTCATGAATATCCTGAGCTGAGCTTCAAGGAATATAAAACAGCAGATAAGATTGAGGAAGAGCTCAGAGCAATGGGCCTTAATCCTAAAAGAATAACTGAAACCGGAATAATAGCGGATATAAAGGGGAAGGGAAACAAAACTGTGGCAATCAGGGCAGATATAGATGCCCTGCCGGTAACCGAGGAAAATAAAGTGCCATATGTATCCAGAAATGAGGGGATCATGCATGCCTGTGGGCATGATACACATATGGCAATGCTTCTCGGCGCTGCCAAAATGCTTATTGCCGACAAAGAAAAATTGAATGGAAATATAAGGCTTATTTTCCAGCCAGCTGAGGAGCTTCCGCCTGGAGGTGCTGTAGATATGATAAAACACGGTGCTCTCGACAATGTTGATTATATAATCGGGCAGCATATAATGGGATTCCTGCCTGCAGGACATGTGGCAGTATATTATAAGGAAATGATGGCAAATGCCGATGAATTTGATATCACAGTGCACGGAAAAGGTGGTCATGGTTCTGCACCGCAGGATGCGATAGATGCGATATACATTACTGCACACCTTGTGGAAATGCTGAACACGATTGTTTCCAGGGAGATAGATCCGAGGGACCCCGCAGTAATAACGGTCGGAACTATAAATGCCGGATACAGGTACAATATAATAGCAGCACATTCAAAGCTTACAGGTACCGTGAGGACTTTCAGCCTGGAAGTGCAGGAAAAAATCATAAAAAGAATAGGAGAAATTTTAGAGGGATTAAAATCTACATACGGGATAGAATATGAATATGAATACAAGAAGGGATATCCTGTTTTAATAAATAACGAGGAAATATCCAGAGATATAGAAGAAGTTGCTGAAAAAATTCTTGGGAAGGAAAATATAGAACATCCAAAGCCAGACATGGGTGGAGAAGATTTTGCATACTACCTCCAGAAAATACCTGGAGCATATTATTTCTTCGGTGCCAGCAATATTACAAAAGGAATAAATTCACCAAACCATTCCCCTACATTTGATGTTGATGAGGACCAACTATATACTGGAGCAAGAATACTGAAAGAGGCAGCAATGAGTATCCTTAACAGATAGTTCAACATTTATTTTTATACTTCCTGCTGAAAATTTTATTGATATGCCGGATATTTTTAATTAAATTTATTTACCTTGAAATTATAAAACATATAGAATGCCGGAGGAAATGTATACATATGAAAACCGTAGAATCACCGGGGAGAATGGGTTCTCTGCAGAAATTATACCGGAAAACCGCTGGAGGGAAATTTCTATTGAAGGCAGTATCAATATCAATCTATCACTTGAAAATGGAATTTACATTATAAGGCATAATTATCTTGAAGAGGGATATGTTAAAAAGAATTCTGTTATGGAATATGAGGGGAAGACCTTCATTATTGATCATCAGGGACTTAAAAATTTAAAGATGAACAAAATAAATTTTTATATTTTTTCAGGAGAAACAAGGGTGGCATATGTCAATGTTTTTAGAAAGGATGTAAACATAGATGTGGATGACCCTCAGTATATAATTCCTGTAATGATTTACATAGCCATACTTTCTAAAAAATTGAAAACTCGTGGAAATAAAATTTACCTGAAGAATAGGAATCTAATAGCTTTCGGTTCTATGATTTATCTATTTACCGGCATCCTCTCATTTACAGGCCTGGATATAGAGAATAATTATGAGATGTTATTGGTATTAACCCCCATAGTTATTTTAGCAGTGCAGATGCTTTATTATATTTTAATAAAGGGCCAGTTATTTTAGATGGATACCAAACTATTTAAGAAAGCAATAATTTCAATATCATGAGCCTCAAATCTGAATTAACCCTTGATGTTATAGATACGCATACTGAGGGTGAGCCAACACGTATAATTTTCTGGAATGATATACCTAAAAATATGCCAGACGCATTATCAGTAAGAAATTATTTTATCCAGCACTATGATTATATAAGAACAACGATATTGCAGGAACCACGGGGGCACAAAGACCAGTTCGGTGCTGTGCTTCTTCCTCCAGTAAATCCCGGTAGCAACTATACAGTGATATATCCAACAACAGACTCATATTTAGATATGTGCGGCCATGCCACAATAGGTGTGAGTACAGCACTCGTTGCCCTGGGATACGTTCAGAATAATGGCAGTGAAAAAGTAATTACGTATGACACTGTGGCAGGTACAGTAAAAGCAAGGGTAAAAATAGAGAATGGAGAACCGGTTTCTGTATCAATAGTGGACGTAAAATCATATTTTGTAAAGAAAATCAGCATAGACATAGATGGAAAAAGCATACCGGTAAACATATCATACGGCGGCAATTTTTATGCCATAGTGGAATCTAATTCTATCGGAATCGATGTGGATCCAGCAAACATAGAAAAACTTCTGGAATATGGAAAAGTTATCAGGGAAAAATCACAGCAAACCATCCGGGAGATGTACCCTGATAGTACAAAAAATCTGAAACCACTTGCTATGATTACAGATAGCAGGCATGATTACCGTGCCGTTGTTACCTTTGCAGGAAATAGCTTTGATAGATCTCCCTGCGGGACAGGTACAGCTGCTAGGGCTGCATTGCTTGTCCATGATGGAAAACTGGATGTGAACGGGCAGTACACTAATGAGTCTATAATAGGGTCCAGATTTATATGCAAAATAATTTCATCTGAGACGGTAAATGGTAATATTATAATTGTGCCTGAAATTACAGGAAGAGCGTGGATAACACAGCTATGTAAAATCATAGTGAGTCCAGAAGACCCCCTAAAACATGGATTTCTTGTACAGTAATGACTGACGCGGGATAGTATAATATAATTATTATAAACTAAGGCTTTACCATCCTAGCAAAATATAAGTGTCAATGCATTTAATTACCAATAATTCCTTTCACTATCAACAGATAATCGAAATAGTTATTAAGATTTTATGACTATTATCATAAGAATTGATTAATGAAACAATTATAAAAAGGTGAATGTAAAGTGCTTCAGATCAGTAAAGATGAATATAAACGCAAAAAAGGTATTGCCATCGCCACAGCACAGCTGCTGTTCCATATAGACCCTGATGTAAATCCGGATCAGAGCATAAATGAGTTCCTCCGTATTCTGGAAAACAAAAAAGATTTAATTACAACAACCTATGGCTGGACCTCTGGAGACGAGGTTGCGAGGTTAATTCTTCAGGAGGGACTGGATACTGAAGAAGTAAAGCGCAGGATCTTGCACTACAAAAGTAGAAGAAATTTAACTTCCAGAAAAAAACATAACGAACTTAAAAGCACTGTAGCTGATTATTTGTCCAATTATTGCCAGAAGTCAAAAACTTATGAGGGATTGTTTGATCAGATTCAGTTTTTGCCGGAGACCAGAATCAATTATTTTGGTTCTGGGATTGAACTGGGCAAGGACAATATAATAAATATTATGAAAACATTGACGGAACAAGAAAAATCAGATGTTCTCCGGGATGTTAACGCAAGAATTGACAAGAGAGATGCCGATAACAAATTGGGAAATGAGCTGGAAAAGTATCTAAAGGACATTGGAGGAAAATACGGAATTGATTGTTATATTGATGAATTTGAGTGTGTCAATAAGCATTATTATTTAATCAAGGTTTATATTGGAAACCGCGGAATCCTCTCAGACTTCAATGGTACGTTTTTAGAGTTAAGGGATGCCCTGGCAAAGGAAATAGAATTAGAGGCGGAAGATAAAGTGACCTGCCCTTACTGTGGGCGTAAGATAGTAAGATTTGTAGCCATGAATGTAATAAAAAACTGTGAATGTGGTGCCAGAATTGTGGTAAGCAACTATAGCGTAACTAAAGGAAGCGTCATTTATATGAAGAGGAGAGTATCATTCAGAAAACCGGTGAAATCTGATTGATTCCTATAAATTTATATGAGTAGGATACCGTACCAATGGGAAAATTATGCATATATCATGAGGAATTATAATCCTGAATTGACCTGTGAGGACATAATTAAAGATTTAAGTTAATATTGAATTAATATTTATGAATAATACAATAAATACAAGCAGCTTGCCATCCATGTGATTGAGATATAATTTGATTAATGGTTCATTTGCAAAGTAATAGAATGAACATTTGTTTAAACATAAGCAAAACTTTACATATAGATTTGTGGTGTGGGAATTGAAGTGGGAATGACTCAAGAAGCTATAATAGATGACAAAGGCAGAATAGTGATTTTGAAAGAGATGAGGGATTCACTTGATCTTAAGCCAGGTATGAAGGTAAAACTGCATAGAGAATCGAACAGGATAATAATTGAAAAATCGCTATCTCCAGAAGAGTTTATAGGGAAAATGGGGGGTTTCATCCGTAATGACTCCAAGATTCCTGTTGCCGATCCTATTAACCTCAAAAATATATGGAAGTGAATTTGTCTCGGGATTAATTTATATAGATGCAAACTATTGGATTTATTGGTTTGACAGGAGACTACCAGAACACAATTATGTGAATGGAGCCATGCAGAATGCTATAAGAGAAGGAGTAGTAGTGAATACTGTGACTTTGATGGAAGTAGCGCACTATCTTAGAAATCTTTCAACGTCTATACTTAATGAAAAAATAAAGATAATAACCAGTCTTTCCACACTTACCCTGGTCGATTTTAACTCCGGCATTTTAAAGTCTTCTATCAATTTTCTTTCTACATACTCTCAAAGCGGACTGGGTGGGAGGGATTGTGTAATCCTGGCCACTATGAAAGCCATGAATTCAAAAGAACTTCTCACTCACAATAGAGCGTTCAAGAAGGTCAATGGTATCAAGGTCATAGATGAAATTTAAGTAGTAGATTTCCATGCTTGTATTTAAGGGCCGTCTGGATTTGATTAAAGTTTTAAGATAATACTATTTTTTTATCCTTAACAGAGACTCCTCTATACAATGTTGATAGTGCAACAAAATGGGTGTTATTGCCTGTGGCATATAACTACAATGTTACAACTGGGTAGCTTTTTATAAATATTTCTCAAAGAAAAATCATGATAAAAATCTTTCTTCTAATCCGTTTTTCTGAAAGCAGAAAGAAGCAAAAAATGCCAAGATTAGCTCTATGGCCTGAAAGATTTCCGCCATTCAGAATAATCTGCCCCTTTAAAGGCTCAATTATTCGAGCAATTGTCCTAATAAGTGTAGTCTTCCAGACCCCTTGTGGCCAGGAAACATATATATGAAAGATTCAGAGTCTACGAACTTAAATCCGCATAT